>PFOK01000153.1 GCA_002792495.1 Candidatus Peregrinibacteria bacterium CG_4_10_14_0_2_um_filter_43_11
GTTGGGAGTAGCTGAACTGAGGCTGGCGGGATTTGAGATAACCGGAGCGACGGTTGACGGCAGACCTGGCGTTCTTAAGCGCCTCGAATCTTTAGGGTTACCGGTTCAGATGTGTCACTTCCACCGGATCCAGATCGTCTCCCGTTATACCACCCGTTACCCTCGTCTCCCCGCGGCCAGGGAACTTCTGAATCTGGCCAGGCTCCTGCCTGAAACCGATGAAGCCAGTTTTGTGTACTGGCTGGAAAAATGGCATAAGAAATGGAAAGATTTTCTCGATGAAAAATCATGGGATGATGTGAGAAAAGGATGGAGGTATACCCATGAACGTCTCCGCAAAGCTCACCGGAGTCTATTGCGACATTTGCCTTACCTTTTCACCTACCGCCATCATCCGGATATGCCGAACACCACCCATTCCCTTGATGGAAGCTTCAGTCATTTGCGGGATAAAATAGGAGTTCATCGGGGGCTAATATGGCACCGGAAAATCAAACTGACTGCCGAACTTTTAGGTACCTAAAAACACCCCAAATTGTCCATTATGCCAAATGATTCATTCACTATCTTAACGCACCAGGTGGTCTAACTTATTCTAGAAGAAAGTGATACAATACAATACTTGCGTTATGTTTTAAGAAATGATATAATGTATGGAAAGCTTATTATATTTTAACACAAAAAACAATATGTTTAATTCACTTTTTAAAGCCATTGCCCAACATAAAGTTGGTTTTGGTGTAGGCGCGCTCGCGCTCCTGCTCGTTCTTAACGGATTAATGCACTATCCGCCAAACCCAACTATGGATTTAACGGGGAGTGTGAGTGGTGCCAATAGAGCAAAATCCCAAAACATGGAGCCTTCACGCAGAACCGCGAGTAAAGAAGAACAGGCTCTATTTAAGTCAAATCCCTCTACGGAAGATTTGTCCGTAATCGGAAACGTGGTGGCCACCTCAGGTCTGACATTCAATTTAATCGGCAACCTGAAAACAAAACTCAATAATGGACCTCAAAAATTATTGCTATTTAGTGCTACCGCCGATAAAGAAGCGGTTCAACTCAATAAACTAACCTTTCAATTCAATACGAGTAAAAATGTTAACGCTACGGTGGTGCAAATGATTGAGTTGACCACAGATAAAGTGGTATGGACAGGCACTCCTACCGATTATGGGTTTCAAATGGATTTAGAAAATGAAATGATTCCTGCCAATAGCAGTAAAACATACTTACTGAACGCCAATATCAGCGGAGCAGGTGAAGGGTCTCTTGTAAGAACCACCTTGGTTGCTTCTGAAGCCACGATGAATTCCGGAGAGGCAACCCAAGGCGCTCAAGCACAGCCTATTTTTCATATGGTTTCTTTCTAATGACCCTCGACCAATGAGTCATGGTATTTAAACCGTAACCCAATAATTTAAATTCAACCCCCTTCATCCAATGTCGGATGAAGGGGGTTTTGATTGAGATTTGGCATTTATTATTCAAATACGATAATCTAATGCCTGTATCTTAAATGTACAAAAAATTATGGACATTGAAAATTTTAAAGACATCACGATTCGCGATAGGTTTTGGGAAGATTTGAAGCAGGACGATCGAAAACACGTTCACCTGGTGATGATCGCAACCAAGCCGGATATTATTAAGCAGGCACCGGTGTATTTAGAGGTAAAGAAACGTGGAGAATTGGTGCTGCTCGGACATACCGGACAGCATTATGACTTCAACCTGAGTGGGGGCCTGGAGGAGGAATTTGGAATCGTTCCGGATTTTAATTTGAACATTAAAGGCGCGTTGCATGAAAAAATCGGACAAATCATTATTCGCCTCGGCAATTTGCTGGCCGAGATGAAGAAAATGGGAAAGGTGGTGATCCCGTATGTGCATGGCGATACCATGACCGCGATGGCCGCGAGCAATGCCGGATTCGCGAATGAATTTGCCAGCGTGCATGTGGAAGCAGGGATTCGAACTTTGACACCAAAGTTCTCAAATTTTCAATTTTCAATTTTAAATTTTCAAACATTAGAAGATTTTTCTTTCGAAAACTGGCGTGAATGGTTGATGGATCGGAATAATTGGGAGCAAGGGTCGATTGAGCCGTACCCGGAACAGTTCAATACGCGTGCGACGGAACCCGCGACAGGACTTTATTGCGCGCCGGTGGAATTGGTTCGAGGATTTTTGCTTTCGGAAGGGTTCCGGGGGGATCGGATTAAGGTGGTGGGGAATTCGGTGTATGACGCGACCAAAATGGCTCAGGCCAATGCCGCTAATTCGACAGTTTTTGAAAAATATCCGCTTTTGAAAGAGGGATTTATTCGCTTTTGTATTCATCGGCGCGAGAATTGCGCGAATAGAGAACGTTTTATTGCCATTTTTGACGCGATGGAACAACTTGTGAACGAAGGGGAAAATGTGCTTTTGATTTCGCTTTTTCAGACCAAAGCGGCCGTGGAGGAATTCGGTTTAACGGAACGATTGGAAACAATGAAACAAAAACCGAATTTTATCTGTTCGGATGTGTGGCCATATTACACCGATGTGATCGTAGCAATGGAAAAAGCGACCGTGTGTGCAACCGATAGCGGAAGTATGCAGGAGGAAATGAATATTTTGGGCGTTCCATGTGTGACATTGCGCTTTGGTTCGGACAGGAGCGAGACAATTATTGCGGGAGCGAACGTCATTGCGCCACCAACGGATGGAAAGTTGATTGCCACGATCATCAAAAGCGCTAAAAATCACCAGGGCATGAAGGATGTGCCCAATTTATACGGCGAGAATGTATCCGCGAAAATTGTGGATGAAGTGTTGGCACTCATTGAAAAAGAGCCACTGTTTTGCTTTGAACAGAATCGGGTCAAAATTTCTAATTGATCAGCCCTAATAGACAAGCGCCAATATTTAACCATTAAGCCGTTGTTTCCACTTCGGCATACTCGGATCTGACGTTTTTTTGAAGTGTATCGCTTTCTCTGTCCTTCATCCAAATACCTAGGCAAATGGATTTCGATCCGCCTGAGATGGGTCGAACTGACGGGCGGCAGGACGTCATTCCAGCCACCAGGCCAGAATCTTTTTGCCAACCTTTTCTTTTTAAGCTCGAATAGCGATGTTATTTTTTTGATCCCTGTTTTCATTAGGATTTTTTTTTGCTACAGTGTACCCATGTGTCCGGCGCAACTGTTTGGCACGATGACGCCCCCCTATTTAATTTCTAAAACAAACCACCATGCAATTACTCATTATTTTAATAATCACCCTTCTTGTTTATGTGATTGTCGCGTACAACACCATGATCAAGATGCGGAATCAGATCAAAGAAGCTTGGTCTGATATCGATGTTCAGTTGAAACGACGCTACAACTTGATTCCCAATATTGTGGAGACGGTAAAAGGGTATGCGGCGCATGAAGAGGGGGTGTTTACCAAGGTAACCGAGGCGCGTGCCAATGCCATCAACGCGACTGGTATTCAAGGGCAAGGCGATGCGGAAAATATGTTGAGTGGTGCTTTAAAGTCGCTTTTCGCCGTTGCGGAGAATTATCCGGAATTGAAGGCGAATGAGAATTTTATGCAACTGCAGAACGAATTGGTGGATACGGAGGATAAAATTCAGGCGGCTCGTCGTTTTTATAACACTACGGTTCGTGATTTCAACACCAAAATTCAACAATTTCCCGCCAAGCTAATTGCAGATGCTTTTAAATTCAAACCGGAAGCGTTTTTTGAAATCGGAGAGGCGGACGCGGAACAACGTGAAAATGTTCAGGTGACTTTTAAAGAGGAAACACCCGTTGTTACCCCTACTGTTACCCCTCCAATGCCAGTAGAAACTCCTCCTGTTATTACTCCTGTTGAAGAGGTGAAGTTGAAAGAAGCACCTGTCCCCGAAGAAAGGGTAGAAATTGAACCGAAAGAATTCGCACCGGAAACACCTGAACAAACAGAAGTGGCTCATGAACCTGTTAATAAAGAAGTGACTGAACCTGCGCCTGTTGTAGAGGCAGAATCTGAAGTAATAACACCGGAGCCTGAAACACCCGTTGAAATAGAAGAGGACAAAAAAACGGAAGCAACTGTTACTCCTGAAATTCCAGAAGAAGCTCCTGAAATACCGGCTACACCTGTTGCTGAAGAAACTGTAAAGACACCGGATGTTACACCCGCAACTGACGAAGAAGAGAAAAAAGAGGCCAACGAATAGTTTTTATTATTTTAAATTCATAAATTTTAATCATTATGTTGGTCGATACTAAAGCTATGTTTAAAAAGGCTTACGAGGGAAATTATGCCATCGGGGCTTTTAATGTGAACAACATGGAGTTGATTCAGGGAATTGTGGCCGGAGCGGCGGAAAAACGCGCACCCCTGATTTTGCAAATTTCGAAAGGCGCACGGGAATACGCGAGTCCGATCTATTTAAAAAAATTGATTGAGGCGGTGGTGGAAGACAATCCGGAAATTCCCATTGTCATGCATTTGGACCATGGAGCCGATGTTGAAATTTGCAAAGCGTGCGTGGATGGAGGGTTCACTTCGGTTATGATTGATGCCTCACACGATGATTTTGAGGAAAACATTCGCAAGACGAAAGAAGTAGTGGACTATGCCCATGCCCATGGCGTGGTGGTAGAAGCGGAATTGGGAAAATTGGTGGGTGTGCAGTTTGATGAAGGCGATGAAGGCGGTGGAAAAAGTGGAGGCGCTTACACGGATCCCGATCAGGCAGTGGAATTTGTGGAGCGTACCGGCGTGAACTCATTGGCGATCGCGATTGGAACGAGTCATGGCGCGTATAAATTTAAGGGGGAGCCGCGATTGGATTTTGAACGATTGGAAGTGATCACTAAAAAACTCGCCGGCTTCCCGCTTGTGCTCCATGGTGCCTCGACGGTCATTCAGGAATATGTGCGATTGTGTAATGAGTTTGGAGGCAATCTACCGGGTGCCAAGGGGGTGCCGGAAGAAATGATCACACGGGCCTCAAGGCTGGGTGTGTGTAAGGTGAATATCGACACGGATTTGCGATTGGCCATGACAGGAAGTGTTCGAAAAGCGCTCGCTGAGCACCCTGATGATTTTGACCCGCGCAAATATCTAGGACCCGCGCGCGAAATGGTGAAACAATTGGTGATGCACAAATTGGATATTTTGGGATGTGTTAATATTATTTAAGATTCAAGATTGTAAAATAATAAAATTAATCTTAAATCTTAAATTTTTAATTTTGAATTAAATAATATTATTTATTAACCCTCCACCCCAATGATCAAAATAGGTCTGAATGGCTACGGCCGTATTGGACGCAATGTCCATCGTTTACTTCTCGGACATCCGGAATTACGAGTGGTCGCTATTAACGCACGCTCGGAAGACACCAAAATGCGCGCGCATTTGCTGAAATACGATTCACTACACGGCAAATTGGAAAATGACATTCATTACGCGAACGGTACCATTACGATTGATGGAAACGAAGTGCGCTGTTTTGCCGTTAAAGACGCGAGCGAAGTGCCATGGACTGAAGCGGGAGTGGATATTGTGCTGGAGTGTACCGGAAAAGCAAAGACTTATGATATTGCCGCGCGTCATTTAGAGACCGGTGTAAAAAAGGTAGTCGTTTCCGCGCCGATGAATGATGATACGCCGACGTTTGTGATCGGAGTGAACGAAAAAGATTTAAAATCGGAATATCACGTGGTTTCTAACGCGAGCTGTACCACGAACTGTATCGCTCCACCGATGAAGCTGATTCATGAAAAATGGGGGATATTGAATGCGTTTGTTTCTTCGATTCACTCCTTTACCCATTCACAGAATCTCCTCGATAATTCCGGACGGGATTTGAGACGCGCGAGAAGCGCCGTTCAATCGGTTATTCCGACGACTACCGGAGCGGTTTCCACCACTGGAAAAATTATTCCGGAGTTGAATGGAAAGTTGGATGGCATGGCCTATCGCGTGCCTATCGCGACGAGTTCTGTTTGTGACATTGTGTTGCATTTGGAAAAACCGACGACCAAGGAGGAGATGAATCAATTTTTTCGGGAGATCGCGAAGGATCCGTATTTTGATTCGATCATTGATATTTGTGATGAGCCACTTGTTTCGATCGATTTTAAAACCAATCCGCATTCCAGCATTATCGATACCGATTTTACTCAAGTCACGAACGGGAATTACGTAAAATTATTGGCCTGGTACGACAATGAATGGGGTTACGCGAACCGATTGGTGGATTTAATGGGAATGATTTCCAAAAACTTTTAATTTGTCCGATTAGAACCGTGTTTCTGGCGGAATTACGTTCAGAGACCGTGGGTTTAATCTGCACAAACGGATGGGGTGATTTACTGATACTAATTTGCAATAAGAAACGAATAAATAGAGTCTGCAATCCATCCCCATTTTGTAATCGACTGAATAGTTTTCGGGCTTTTTT
>PFOK01000087.1 GCA_002792495.1 Candidatus Peregrinibacteria bacterium CG_4_10_14_0_2_um_filter_43_11
GTGGAATCACGACATTCGTGAGCTTAAAAATTACGATGGACTTTTTATTTCCAACGGTCCGGGGGATCCAAAAATGGCGGATAAAACAGTGGAAGCCATCCAACACGTAATGGAAGAAGGAAAAAGACCCATTTTCGGAATATGCATGGGGAACCAGCTTCTGGCTTTGGCGGCCGGAGGGAACACCTACAAGCTCAAATACGGTCATCGTTCCGCCAATCAACCTTGCATCGACACAAACACCGGTCGTTGTTACATCACTTCCCAAAATCATGGGTTCGCCGTCGACGCGAAATCACTTCCGCAGGGGTGGAAAGTTTGGTTTAAAAACGCAAACG
This sequence comes from Candidatus Peregrinibacteria bacterium CG_4_10_14_0_2_um_filter_43_11, assembly GCA_002792495.1. GTDB lineage: Bacteria > Patescibacteriota > Gracilibacteria > UM-FILTER-43-11 > UM-FILTER-43-11 > UM-FILTER-43-11. The sequence continues at coordinate 339 of PFOK01000087.1, forward strand.
ATGGAACCGTGGAGGGGATTCGTCACACGAGTAAACCTTGGTTTTCCGTCCAGTTCCATCCCGAGGCGAGTCCTGGCCCGGAAGACGCGGCTTATTTGTTTGATGAATACATTCAATTGCTTGCTAAATAGTCACGGATGTTTTAGTGCATTGTAATAATTCCTTCATCCAGCCATTTTTATGGTTCTCTTGGCTGGTCCTTTGTTGTATCAGGATCATCTGGATTAGTTCCTGTTACCACGTCAAGAGTATGACGAAAAGATTGTACACCTTGAAGAGCTCGTCTTCCGGACGGAATGTCTGTTTTATCAAACATCAATGCTATATTCAAGTTTGTTAAAATTAGGTAAAGAAGAATCAATATACTCCTTTATTTTTCTTTTGAAAACCTCCACATCAAATTGCATGGCGTGTTCACGAATTTGATGTGAATCAAAGTCCATTTTTTCAAATTGCTGTATGGCATCCGTTAAACTTTCTACCGTCTGCTCTTCAAAAAAGACACCGGTTTTCCCTTCTTCCATTACGTCCAAACTTCCTCCACGACTGAGTGCAATCACAGGTCTTCCGGCACTCATGGCCTCCAGCGGCACAATACCAGCATCTTCGATCTGCGGAAAGAGTAGCCCCCGGCAATTCGCGTAAAGATCCGCCAGTTCCGCATCGCTCACAGACCCCAGAATCTCCACATTGCCTTTTGCCATTGCCTTAATCTTTTGCAAGTCCGGCCCGGTGCCTGCAATTTTCAGTTTCAATCCGAGTTGGTTAAAAGTCTCGACCAGCAAATCAAATTTTTTGTAAGGAATCAAACGCCCGATGGAAAAATAATAGTCGTTTTTGGGGTGCGCGGCGGGCTTGAATTTCTCCGTATGTACCGGGGGGTAAATCACATCCGCGTCCCGCCCGTAATGCTTTTGTATCTGCCACGCGATGTGCGAGGAATTGGCGATGTATTTGTCTACCCGTTGTGCCGCGCAATAATCCCACTCTCTAATCTTTTTGATCTGTTTCCGAATCGTTCCATGGAGTATTTTGGGGAATTTTTTGAGTCGTGTCTCCAAATCCCATTCTTCCCAGGCGTATCGCATGGGGGTATGGCAGTAGCAAATATGAAGTGTGTTGGGTTTGGTGATCACCCCCTTGCTCACACTGTGGCAGCTACTCAGCACAATGTCGTAGTCATCCAAATCCATCATTTCCACTGCCACCGGCATTTGCCCCAACATCCATTGGTGTTTTACAAAAGGAATATTTTGCAGCCACGACGTTTTGACCAATTTCTGCACATCAGGCGCCCCCAGTTCTCGCATGTCTTTCGGTTTGTACATGGTGGTGTAAATCGGCGCTTTGGGGAAAAGATCATGAAAAGCCGAAATCACGCTTTCCGCGCCTCCATAATTGGTGAGCCAGTCAGTGATGATGGCAATATTCATTTTTATTATAAAATTCAAGATTAAGGATTCAAGATTATTCTAAGGGAATATCGTCAAAAAAGTAATTCAATATTGCCGCCAAAATATAACGTGGGTAACCGTAGGGACGCGAGATCTCGCGTCCCTACATGGTGATACGTCATTATTATTCCTTGGTGGCAACCGGCTTTCCTTCCAAGCACCATTCCATGGCCTGATCTACTTTTACATCCACATATTCACCGATCAAATCCTTATCATCCGACAAAAAACGGCAGTATTTGTACTCAGAAGTCTTTCCGCTGGCATAGCCTTTGCGGATTTTTTCGACTAGCACCCGAACCGTTTTTCCTAAAAATGGCTGATTGTATTCGTGTGAAATACGTTTCATTACTTCCGTAATGCGGTCAAAGCGGTCTCTTTTTATCTCTTTCGATATATCGTCTTTTAACTCCTTTGCGGCCAATGTGCCTTCACGTTCAGAGTATTTAGAGACATACACTAAATCGATTTTGCAATCGTTGATCAAATTGTAGCTTTCCATAAATTCCTCTTCCGTTTCACCACAAAATCCGACAATAATATCCGTGCTGATCGCTATATTGGGGAGGCGAGCGCGCAATTTATCCACTAGCTCCTTAAAGCGTTCCACGGTATAAAAACGATTCATTCTTTTTAGTACATCATTTGATCCCGATTGAACCGGAAGGTGAATGTGAGAGACCATACCGGGGAGTTCTCCATAAAGATCGATCACATCATCCGTCATGTCTTTGGGGTGAACGGTAAAAAATCGAATGCGATCAATGCCTTTTACCGCATCAATTTTTCGAAGCAATTGGGCAAAAGGGGATTCCTTGGAATCCGGATCCACATCCGATGGTTTATACGTGCTCACATTCTGGCCCACCAGATTCACTTCTTTGGCCCCGCGTTTGGCCACTTTTTCCACTTCATCCAAAATATTCGCCATCGTCCTGCATTCTTCTCTGCCTCTGGCATAAGGCACAATACAGTAGGCACAAAAATTATTGCACCCATTCATGATTGGAATAAAAACCTGAGTGATATTCGCGATCGTTGGATTGATGTGAAAATAATCACACAAATCTTCCACGTCTTCCGCCCCCTTTACTCCGTGAAGTTTTCGCAATATTCCGGGGAGTTTGATGAGATCCTTGATCCGGAAAACAAAATCCACCGTCGGCATGATCCTGAAAACTTTTTCTTTAACTTCTCCGCGGAGACCGGTGCTTTTACGGATCATACAGCCTGTGATGCCAATTTTTAAGTTTGGATTTTTGCGCTTGAGTGCTTCAAATGGCTCTCCTAAGCCGTAAATTTTATCTTCCGCTTTTTGTTTGACCGAACAGGTGTTCAGAATGATCAAATCCGCTTCCGGATAGGCGCTCACTGCTTCATATCCCATTTTTTTGAGTACGGTCGTCAATCGCTCTGAATCGGAGTAATTCATCTGACAGCCGTAGGTTTGAATAAAATATTTCATTATTTATTAATTCAAGATTAGAAGATTTAAAAATAATTTTGAATTTTCGAATCTTGAATATTCTAATGTGTTTAGTTATTTTTTCAACCCGAGTTCTCAGGTATACTGCCTTTGTAATTTTAAATGAAATGATTTTCGACGCTTCCTCATCACTGAATCTTAAAAACGCCACTTATTTAAAAGCGGTAAAACAACACGTGTGGCAAACTTATCGCGCCGATATCGAGGGGGGTGATGTGACAACAGAGCTTTTTTTGCCTAAGAAATGCCCAGATATACGAGCAGAGATTGTAGCCAATGAACCCGGTGTTTTTGCGGGTTTTCCGGAGGCGAAATGGTTGCTCAAAAAGATTGGAGTCTCCATTACGAAGCATATAAAAGAAGGTCGGTTGTTTAAAAAAGGCGATATCCTCCTCGTTCTTCATGGTCGGGCGGATCGTATTTTAAAAGCGGAGCGCACACTCCTCAACCTCCTTCAGCGAATGAGTGGGATAGCAACAGCCACTCAGAAAATGGCTTCTCATTTGCCAAAAACCATCAAACTGCTCGCAACCCGAAAAACATTTTGGGGCTTGCTCGACAAACGTGCTGTTTACGTCGGTGGCGGTGCAACACATCGTCTTAATCTCTCCGACGCGGCGATGATAAAAGATAACCATTGGATGCTTTCGCCCCTGTGTCATTTCATGCTCGACACGGAATCTACCCATCCTTCTTATAATGACAGTAACCTGTCGAGATTCCGCATCAAGTGCGGAATGACGAAGGGGGGTGCAGGAGTTACGAGAGGGGGAATAGGAATTACGAATAAGTTAAAAAAACTCCGCTTCATTGAATTTGAAATGGACAATCTCTCGCAAGTTAGACAGTTTGTCGAATTTTATTCTCATGTGCCAGCCTTCTTACGATCATCAAAAAAAGTCGCTATCATGCTCGATAATTTCAGCCCGACGGATGTCAAAAAAGCCGTTAAGCTTCTCAAGCTCCTTGGTATTTGGATCGAAGTTTCCGGTGGTATTACCCTCCAAAACATAAAAAGTTATGCCATTCGTGGTGTAGACGCGATTTCTTCCGGAGCCATTACTACCAAAGCACCCGCATTGGATTTATCATTACAAACTTAACCTAATCTCTGAAAGCGCTCAAGCGATTGTGCGTATTCAGAGGGCGAAATTATGGATGACATTGATCTCAATCACCTTCCTTATGAACCGATTCCACCTAAAAAATGGAATCCTTTTTATCGTTTTATCGCCTTTGTGCTCGCGCTTGGGCTTTTGCTCCTTTCCTGGCAGGGGTATTTTTATTTAATACACCCTGAGCCATTATCTGTTGTGCAATTGGCGGACATCCAATCCTTTTTGCCGGATCACCCCATTACTCCTTTTACGAGCCATGCGCCAGAGCGTATTAAAGTTGTTTTGAGTGAAACTGAATCCGAGTTAAAACAGATTGCTAATGTTATCGCGACACGCTCCTGCAAAAAAGCGGATAATCTTTGTTATTCCAAGGCGCTCTTTTATTTCGTACGTGATCAAATTCGCTACGTTCCCGATCCCCGATTTGATGATCGACTGGAAAATCCGATCACCACACTCAAAACCGGTGGTGCCGATTGTGAAGACATGGCGGTTCTGCTCGCAGGTTTACAGAAAGCGATTGGAAACGATGCCAAGCTTGTTTTTATCCCCGGACATGTTTATGCGCAAGTTCGTATTCCGAGCCATAGAGATAAATGGTTCAATATGGAAGCGACGTGCGGAACCTGTTCTTTTGGGGAATTACCGACGGATTTGATGCTAGAGAGGAAGCAATTTTATAATTTATAATCTATTTTAAATAAATCCTAACTTCTTAAAATACTAAATCCTAATATCTAAATTCTAAACAAATTCAAAATTATAATATTCAAATCACAAAGTGATCCCGTTGGGATTTTTAAAACGTTTTGGCTCTTGTTATTTTGGTTATTAGATATTATTTAGGATTTAGGACTTAGATATTAGAAATTCTATAGTATGAAGACTCTCATTATAGACAACTACGATTCATTCACCTACATTCTTAAGCAATATGCCGGAGAGCTTGGAGGGAACCCGGAAGTTTTTTTAAATGATCAAATTACGGTCGCTCAGATCAAAAAGATGAATCCCGGTCACCTCATCCTTTCTCCCGGTCCGGGGAATGTGGACGAACCGAAAGATGTTGGAATCATGTTCGATGTCATCCGGGAATTTCATACAAAAATCCCCATTCTCGGTGTGTGTCTCGGTCATCAGGCATTGGGAAAATTTTTTGGAGGACAGATCGTTCCTGCCCCAAAAATCATGCACGGAAAACGTTCCACCATTTATCATGTGAACGGCAGATTATTCAAGGGCATTCCTTCCCCCATAGAAGTAATGCGTTACCATTCACTCATTCTTGATACGCCGTTTTGGTTGCAAAATCCAACAGTCGATGTGGTCGCGTATACGGCGGATTACGAAATCATGGCAATACAACACAACCATTATCCCGTTTTCGGCGTCCAATTCCATCCGGAGAGCTTGGGGACAAAACAGGGAAGACGGATGATACAAAATTTTCTAAAATTTTAATAAGACCCCTGAAGGAGCGCAAGCACTTGCGTGCCTTCAGGGGATGTTCGATCGTTTATGAATATTACCGAAGTACAATTAGGCGATTTTCAACCCGAGTGGTTTGTGGCGGTGGCGCACCGTGAAGGATTCGTTCTACTGGAAAGCGGAACCGGTCATCGGTGGTCTATTGTTGGTGTGGATCCAAAGCGACAAATAAAAAAATGGGATCAAATAAACAAAAAAATGAGTTCCACATCAAAAAACAAAAGCGTTTTTCCGTTATTAAACGGTCTGATCGGTTACGCGGCTTACCCGAATGTGACGCTCAAAAACACGATTCCGGATTTGCGATTTTATGAGTTTGATTCTCTGTTACTCCACGATCATCAGAAAAGGAAAACGTATATCACCCATAAAACCGCTGCAGACTTAAAACGATGGGAAGCGGTTTTTTCCGGCGCCACCATCGATCCACCCATCTACAAAACAAGTGGCACACTCCGGAGTTCCGTCACCAAGGCGCAATACATTAAAAAAATTCAACAGATCAAAGCGCTGTTGGCCGCCGGAGAAGTGTATCAGATCAACTACGCGATCCGTTTTACAAAAAAATTTGAGGGTGATCCGTACGCGCTCTACCTCAAATTAGTCTACGACAATCCATCCGAATTTGCGGCTTACCTCAATTGCGGTGAGTTCCAAATCATCAGTAGCTCACCGGAGCGTTTGTTTCGTGTTCGTGAGGGGAAAATTCTCACGCAGCCGATAAAAGGAACAGCGCGCAAGCGCGCGAATTTTCAATTTTTAATTTCTAATTTTAAAGCAAATTCAAAATCCGAAATCCCAATCCTCGAACAAAAATCAGTTGATCCCAATCTTCTCGCATTATTGGGAAGCGAAAAAGAGCGGGCGGAGCTCGATATGATCACGGATCTCGAACGGAATGATGTCGGAAAAATTTGTAAATACGGCACACTCAAACTCAAAAACGAACGCGCGATTCTCGAACTTCCGAATCTTTGGCATACCTATTCCGAAGTGGAAGGAACTTTATCCTTAAATACCACTCCCGAGCAAGTCATCACCGCGATGTTTCCCGGGGGTTCCATAACCGGTTGTCCCAAGATCCGTGTCATGAAGTACATCGAAGAACTCGAAAATCTTCCCCGCAATATTTATACGGGGTCAATCGGATACATCTCGAATACTTCTTCGGATTTAAACATGGATTTCAACATCACCATTCGTACCGCGCTCATTCAAAATGGTCAGATCGAATACTGGGCGGGTGGGGGAATCGTGGCGGATAGCGACCCCGAAAAAGAATATGAGGAATGCATGCTGAAAGCGGAAAAGTTTTTAAGCCTGCTCTAATGCGGTCAGCCGACGGCTATGATCTTGTACGGCGGCATAAATAACAGGAATCAGATCTGTTTTTTCTTTCATATCAATCATATCTTCTCGCATTTGTCTAAATTGACTACTTAGTGAGCTATGTCCTTCTTGTAGAATCTGGATGCAATGTTGATTTTGTTCTATTAGAATGCCGTTGTGACGGATTTCTGCCATTAATTTGCTTTCAACCCCATCAATCTTCTCATCCAGTGAACCCACTTTCTGATCCAGTGAACCCACTTTCTGATCCAGTGAACCCACTTTCTGATCCAGTGAACCCACTTTCTGATCTAGGGAACCCACTTTCTGATCTAGGGAACCCACTTTCTGATCTAGGGAACCCACTTTCTGATCTAGGGAACCCACTTTCTGATCTAGGGATTGAAACAGCCTCGAAATAAATTGTCGATCTTCTTTAGTCATAAAAATAAAGTTAAGATACAAAAAATCACTTATAAACTTAGTGAGGATTTTTAAAATACACCTCTATAAAAAAAAGTCAAAATGATGGGCTTGACACTTGTTTTACAACGCATTCAGCGCGCCGCACTCATAACGATCCACTTCACCACCATGTTTTAATGTTAAATATGAAGCGGTCACATGTCCCCTAACTGTTCCATAAACCGTTGCGTACTCCACAGTCATATTTCCAATTAGTTCACTTTTTCCAAATACCATGCAATTTTTTGCTTCAACATTTGCTCTCAAACTTCCGCCTAGTCTTACGTTAACTGTTTTTGCCGCCAAAGTTAGTTCACCCAAATCAACGGAACATTCAATGACCAGGTAACCATTCTCACTATCTCCCACAACAATCCGGTCTCCATTGAATCGAACGCGGTGACACTTCCCCATACTATCATACAACACAAGGTGATCGTACTCTTCCTCCACCTTAAGAGGCTTAAACAGGTCACTCAATACTTTAAATTCAGGGTTAAGACAGTGTCGAAGTCCACGATGGGCTTGTTTTATATTCATCCATCGTGCATCCATCACACTACTGGTTTCATGAAAACTACCAATGCCGTCAGCCTTTCCGCCGCAAAACACAATTGCTTCACGTTTTAATCGATTGAGCTCATGACAAACCCGATCATAATAGCGTGCCTGCAAATAAGCATTGATCGATTCAATCCATTGTTCAAGGCATTGTCTGACATTTTCGATATGCTCTCTCAACGCCTCATTCGCTTCTTCAGGTTGTGCTAAAAGTCGATCCAATTCGGAACGATACTGACGCAATTGTGAAAAAACATCGTCTGGAAACCATCGACCCGTAAAAAATTCGGACGCAAAAAAAGTATCCATTTCTTCAGCCGAAGCGGATGGTGAAAGAGGCGAAGGGAGTTTTAAAGAAAAGGCAATTGATTCTGGCATAGCTTACAAATTATCCTATTAGCCAAGCATTCTTCGGGGACTGCGTGACTTACGAGCACGAGTTCTACGAAGTGCTTCTAATCGGGAAGTAGTAGGTACTTGTCGTAAGGTTTCTGTGGTTCGGTCACGTTCTTGGACGATGACCATTGCTTTAAGTTCATCAAGCAACCATTCTGCTGTTGGATTTTCTGGGACATCTGATGCTGTAAATAGTTTTGTTGCCATTTCTCGTAAGTCAGTTATGGGCAATGCTTCACCAACCCGATGTCTGACTTCTCCTAATTTCATGGCATCATCCAACCATTGCCTTTCTGCATCTTGCTGCGCACGAACATCAGCTGTATTGATTCCAACCGCAGCGGGTGTAACGATATCCACTTTTTCTGTACCTAGATCAATGGTAAGTTCATCGCGAAATTGTGAAGGTTGAGTAGTCATAGTATTTAAAGTTAGGAGGGTAAAATTAAATGTTATTAGAAAACAATTATAAACTATGTATAATATTATGTCAATAATTTAAAACTAACTAACCTAAAAATATTGATTTTTACTTTTAAATAAGCTAAAATAAATGTGTCGGTATTTTATGACAACATGTATCCAATCGACACCAATGGGTTTACCGATCGGTTCACCAATTGGAATTCTCAATAGACATTATGAATCAACTTTTTCAACAATTCGGCCTGAACGAGAAAGAAACTCAAGCCTTTCTTAAAATGCTCGAACTTGGGGCACAGCCCGTGAGCGTACTTGCACGACATGCGGGCATTCCACGTTCCACGATGTATCTGGTCGTCGAATCGCTCAAAAAAGCTCAGTTGATCGACGAATTTGAACGGGCGGGCATTAAATATGTCAAAGCCATTCCCGTTCGTCAAATCGCGGATGTGATTGTGGCGAAAAAACGCCGTGTGGAACAAATGAATCAAATGCTTATCGGGCAATTGCCAATGCTCGAAGCTCTGGAAAACACACTCAGCATTACACCAAGAGTCAAATTTTTTGAAGGAAAAGAGGCGGTAATGAAAATGTACGAGGCAATCTTAAAAGAAAAGTCATTTCGCGCCTTTTTCAACCCCGATCTTGTTAAACGGGTGATGCCGGAGTATCACTACAAAATTCCGGAAGCGATTCGTGAATATAAATTGAAAGCGGAGGAACTGCTGGTCGATTGTGCTGAGGCGTACGAATACAAAAAACGATTCAATTCCAAGGACCATCAAATCAAAATCCTCCCCAAGGGCATGGTGTTTAAATCCGACACTCTCATTTGTAACGAGCGAATCTATATGATCTCGTACGGTGAAAAAGATCTTTCCGCGATCGAAATCTGGAATACATCACTTGCCGACACACAAAAAGCGATGTTTGAGGAATTATGGAACCGTTTGTAATTAAGCGGCCTCCAGAGCAGTCAGTCGTTTTCCGTGATTTTTCAATGTCATACGAATAGCCGGTAAAACAGTGGTATTTTCTTCAATGCGATCCACCTTATCTTCCACACGTGTCAATCGATCGTTCATAGTTTGGTTGCTTTCCACCAGCCATTCAATCGATGCCGTATTTTGCTCGATCAAAACACCATTACGACGAACCTCGGTCATTAATTTACCTTCAACTCCATCAATCTTTTGGTTGAGTGAGCTTTCAACTCCATCAATCTTTTGGCTGACTGAACTTTCAACCCCATCAATCTTTTGGTTGAGCGAGCTTTCAACTCCATCAATCTTTTGGCTGACTGAACTTTCAAATCCCTCAATCTTTTGGCTGACTGAGCTTTCAAATCCCTCAATCTTTTGGCTGACTGAGCTTTCAAATCCCTCAATCTTTTGGTTGACTGAACTTTCAAATCCCTCAATCTTTTGGTTGAGTGAGCTTTCAACTCCATCAATCTTTTGGTTGAGTGCCTGAAATAAACCTGTAATAAATTGTCGATCATCTTTAGTCATAATAATAAAAAGTTAAGATACTATTAGATCACCTCATAACCAAGGCAAAAAATTCACTTATAAACCTAGTGAGGATTCTCAAAATACGCCTGTGGTCTAAAAAGTCAAATGCTTTCACTTTTCATTTTTTCATAACCATTTAGTGATATAATAAAGATGAATTTATAACATCGTTGTCATGATTATTTCGATCAATGGAAAAATCGTTGACGAAAAAAAAGCCGGGATCCCGGTGACTAGCGACGCTTTTTTGTATGGGCAGGCAGTGTTCGAAACCATTCGCACTTACAATCACAAAGTATTCCGCTTGGACGATCATTTGGCGCGCCTGTATGTTTCCGCGGAAATCATGGAATTGAATCCAAAATGGAATTTCAAAAAAAGTTACAAGGTAATCACCGAGACTCTTTCCAAGAGTCCTCATAAAGAAAACAAAATACGGATTATCCTCACAAAAAAAGATTTGATTGTGATGGTTGAAAAAATCAAAGAGAAACAGGAGTGGATGTACAAAAAAGGAGTGAAACTTGTTTCTTTTCCCGGGCAGCGCAATATGCCACGTGCCAAGAATTTAGCGGATTCATTCACTTATCTGGCCAAACAACACGCCCTTGAATGTGGGGTATACGAAGCGTTATTGATCGATCCTAAAACCTACGTTCGTGAATGTGCTTATGCCAACATTTTTTGGGTAAATGAAGGCCAGCTTTATAGCACGAATAAAAATGTGCTATTTGGCATCACGCGGGAGACGGTCATTGAACTATCCGGCAATTGCAAGTCTCAGGGGATCAAGTACAAGTCCATTCTATGTGCGGAAGAGGTATTTTTGACTCAAACCACCAGTGGAATTCTGCCTGTCATTGCCATTGATGGTCATAAAATAGGAACGGGTAGTCCGGGGCAATTCACCAAAAAACTAATGAAGGATTTTGGTAAATTGGTGTGGGGGAAATAACAAATTTATTCCTCTTTCCTATTTAAGCACATTAAGCGGTGTGAAACTCATGCGATGAATGGGGCAAGGGCCGTGTGTTTTTATCGCCGTCATGTGTAGTTCCGTTCCGTAACCCATGTGTTGGTCAAAACCATAAACGGGATATTTTTGATGGTACTTTTGCATCAGATGATCACGCGTGACCTTGGCAAGGATAGAAGCCGCGGCAATACAAAACACTTTTTGATCCCCTTTGACGATCGCTTCTTGGGGGATACCCATGATGTTCAACGCCACCGCGTCGGTAAGAATAAAATCAGGTGTCGGGTCTAGCTTTAAAACCGCCTGGCGCATGGCCAATTTTGAGGCATTCAGAATGCCGATTTCATCAATCTTCGCTTGGCTGATGATCGCGACCGCGTAACTCAGAGCGGTGTTTTTAATTTCGATGAATAGCTGTTCCCGTTGTAAGGCGGTGAGTTGCTTGGAGTCGTGAATGGCATCGTTGTGATAATCCGGATCAAAAATGACCGCGGCGGCAACCACAGGACCCGCCAAGGGGCCACGCCCGGCTTCATCGGTGCCGGCGATGTGACGGAAGTGACGCTGCCTAAGATGTTGCTCCCGTTCGTACATGAGTTAATGACAAAAGTTTATTTCTTCTTCAAAAGGGCGAGCATTTCCGATGTTACCGCTTTTGTTTTGAGCATGAAAAACATATAAACCACACCGCCCAAAGGAATCAGAATGGCGAGCTGCCATACAAACCAAACATTTTTCATCCACATAAAGCCGATGAAGATGAAAAGCCCCATCATGGTGGCGGAGAAAACGGTTTTTAACAAGGTGATGAGGGAAATGTGAAATTGTAGGACTTTTTGAGCCATCCAATACGTAAAAATGAGAATGAGAAATTCCGAAAAAACCGATGTTAAGGCGGCCCCACGAAATCCCCAATGGGGAATGACGAGCAGATTGCCGATGAGATTGAAAAGCACACCACCCGCGTTGATGTACATCAGCTTGATCTGCTGATTGAGGACAACCAAGGTGAAGCCGAACAGAGAATTGACGAATGAAAACAGCATCGCGAACATGAGGATTTTGATGGCGACATCTGACCCATACGTAAAGGTGTTTCCGCTTAAATAAGTCACATCCGAAATAAAGTGAATGAAAGGAACCGCCAAAATAAATCCGCCAACGAGAATAGGAACGCCGGACGCGATTAAAAAATCAAAAGAATATTGGACGAGCTGTTTGATTTTCTGATTCTTTTCTTCCAGATAACGCGTCATGATCGGAAGCACGGAATTCATGAAATAAACGGGAATGATCACCAGCATTTCCAACATGCGTTGTGCCACGCCGTACAAACCCACTTCGGTATCCCCGCACAACCGCTGTGCGCATTCCCCCTCCCCCAAGGTGGTGGAGTGAGGGAGTAAAAGGGTCATCAAAATGACGTCCAGGCGGAAATAAAGCGTGTTGAGCACCAGAGCAACCCCATAAGGAAGAGAGGTGAGAAAAATTTTTCTCCAAAAATCATAATCAAAACAATACGTGATTTTGGTATACCGGCGTGTGTAATAAGCGGTGACGACAAACATGATCAAATTCCCGATCACACCGGCCCACAACAGATGATAAAACCCAAGAACAGCATTGTCGGGATAAAGAAAAAAAGCGACCCACGCCATATAAGCGACACTGGCGATTTTTCCGATCACAAGACTAATGGTGGCGTATTGCATTTTTAGATGAACCTGCAAAACCGTGCTGACCGTGCCATTGAGCAGTGTGAAAAACGTGGCAAACGTGGCGACCACCACACCAAGAGGAATCAGGGTGTCTCCGTAGGCCGGCATTAAAAAGGCGGCAATTACAGCCAGAATCATCGCGAAAACGGCCAACGCGCTTCTCAGTCCCAGTACGTTCCCCAAAATACGCGGGATCTGTGACTGGTCTTTGGACATCTCTTTGATCGTGATCGTGTAGATGCCAAAGTCGGCGATAATTCCAAATAACGCTAAAAACTGATAGACCGTCGTGTAATCGCCGTACCCCGCCGTACCCAAGTACCCCGAGATGATTTTAAGAACGATGATCGAAAGACCTGCAGTGATGAGTTTGCCGACCACCTGAATGAATGTGTTTTCGAGGATTTTACGGGCAATAGACATAATCAGTGCGACAGTGCACAGTGCGACAGAAAATGATTCTCCGGAACACTGGATATTTAGTTAGTTTTATTCAAAGCGGATTATACCTGAACTTCGGGATAAAACCCATGTTTTTGACAGTGGAAAAGACATCACAAAACTATTGACATCTTAATTAAAATATGGTAGTATAATCTCCAAAATTCAAACAAACACAAAAACCCGGACCCTTAATTGTACTCTCATGCGTATCAAGGTCTTGGCTCTTTTTGTGGCCATTCAAATCCTTTCACTGGGCTTATGGCAACAGGTAAGCGGTCAGAACACGACGGTTGAAATGCCTGTGTCAGCTATTCACGCGGCTTCTGATGCGTTGTTTGAAAATATGAGCTTTACCTCCCGCAATCGCGAAGGAAACATCACCAATGCTTCTCCTGAAGTTCTGGAAGGTGAAATAAAGGCGGTCTTCGCGCAATTGCCCGCGAACCATGTAAGCTCCGTTAAAAACGTAATTTTAGACTACAGTTCCACCGCTTATCGTGGTCTGGGTGGTAAGCAGATGATCATTTTACGTTCCGCCATGGCTTACAATGAACTGGCAGGGGTTTTGATCCATGAGTTGGGTCATAATGTGGATTTGATCACCATTCATTCCATTCAAAACAGCCGAGTGAGTGAATTTAAAGATGGGCAGACTCCCGTTTTTGAGGATGACCTGAGCCTCGATTTTTATCGCATTAGCTGGATGAATGAAATCACCCGCAAAAAAACAGCGACTAATTTTGATTTCGTTTCCGGCTACGCGATGACAGATCCCTTTGAAGATTTCGCGGAAACTTACGTTTATTACGTGTTACACAACCGTGATTTTAAAGCGCTGACCGCCACCAACGCCGCTTTGGCCGCCAAATATAACTTTATGCATGATGTGGTTTTTGAAGGGCAAGATTTTGACACGGGAAACAGCCTGGTAGCAACCAACCGCCGCTCCTGGGATGTGACTGTATTGCCTTATAACTTGGATAACTTTTTGAACTAATGATTGAAAATGCTATCCACTTTATCAAAAACTATCCTATTCTTTCTGTGGTATTAACTGCTGTTAGTGTGAGATTTGTGCCTTCTATTTTTGAAAAATTAAAATTAGGCATTCTTGAAAGACGTTCCAGGTTAAAAAATATTTTATTTGTTACAAATGACGAGGCAGGTGGGAAGGTTCTTTCTGGGGAAAATAAATTGCCCCAGCGAAGACAACAAATGGATTTTTTTGATCAAATTGATGCATCTACTACCGATATGCAATCAGGAGGTGGTTATGGTGATTCCCCTCTTTTAGCGGCTCCATCTTTAGCCCCTTCTCGCTTTGTAGAATCTTATCAAATACCCCTTGATCTTCGAGTCATAGATGAACCTGCGCCTACCCCTGAAGAACATATGAAGATGACATGCGAACAAAATCGTAAATCCATCGTGGATTTAATTGCCAGACAGCATCCGGATGAGGAAGTGGCAGTTGTATTGGTAAGCAATTTTGGTTCTGAATATCAATATCACACAACGGGGAGAAGGTCATCGGATCATTTATACGCCTTACGATTGCAAGCTGCCTTAAAAGAACAGTTCCACCTGGAGCGATTACGAATCATACTTATTTTGGATGCAGAAGAACGAGACCTTGCGGACGCTATAAAAAACAATGGTGTTGATCATGTGGTTGTAAATGGGCATGGCACCTGGATTAGTTGGCAAGATGCCAATGGGAAATCGGTTAGCAATGCAAGTTTAGATGTTGAAATGAATGGTAGAAGTGGCGTAAGGGAAAAAGAAGATCAAATCTGTTTCAGATCTTTTATTAGGCACACGTGTGGGGATCCCGAGGATGAATTCGTTACTTTTGAGGATCAATTAGGAACTCCGTTTGCGCATCATGTTTTTGG
Source organism: Candidatus Peregrinibacteria bacterium CG_4_10_14_0_2_um_filter_43_11 (assembly GCA_002792495.1). Taxonomy (GTDB): domain Bacteria; phylum Patescibacteriota; class Gracilibacteria; order UM-FILTER-43-11; family UM-FILTER-43-11; genus UM-FILTER-43-11. The sequence continues at coordinate 15,606 of PFOK01000087.1, forward strand.
CACACCCATTATTGATTCGACAGATAATTTTTCGTATTCCCCTCTAGAAACGACAACTTTTGACGAATTTAACTTACAAAGAAGTAAAAATAAGCGACAAATTGATGATGAAACAAAATGGCTTTTTAGGAAATGGCGATATAAGGCAAAAAAAAGATTTTTTCGCAGAAAAAAAGTAAATAACTGGTTAGATAAATTCCATATTCCAAAAAAATGGAGACTTTTTGTGCCCGATGAGCCAAAAGTGGCCGATGATCCACGACTGACTTGGCTACAATCTCCAAAACAACCACTATAAATGAATAGTTCATTGATCCGGGGAAGTCCCCGGTGGAATAAAGGCGATGCTTAATATTATTCACTTAATATCTTGACCCATTTCGCCCTTCATTCGCTTTGATCTATAATCTAACCGCTTTCATTTCTGCTTTTATGTCAAAAACGCGCAAGCCATCATCGAGTGCCGGGATTCCATCCGAGGCGAAACTGCTCGCTGTTTATGAAAGACGTGCACGAGCAAAAGGTATTTTTATGATTGTTGATGATTCGTTGCAAGAAATTGATTCCGGTGCAGATCAGCACCAAAGATTAACACAGTCGTTAAAAACTTCGGATGGAAGAATGGATGTTATTGATGGCAAGTTACCGGAATCATCTCCTATCGATCTTATAAGACGAAAAAACACCTGACGAAAACGTAACCGTGATGCTTATTGGTGATGTTTACAGTTCTGATGAGGATGATTCTGAAGGCCTTGAGAAGGTAGATGAGGATGACTTAGAAAATGACTCACCTTTATCGGCTGACGTGGCTGATTATTGCCACGCGGAACGAGTGAGGGAGGCGCTAATGACACAAATCGGTTTATCGAGAGTGAGTGTTTATGTTGTTTTGGAGGCTACAAAAAGGGATTTAATAGCGGCGATTTTGAATCCTGATGTCGCAGGAGTGGTTGTTGTCGGTCATGGTACCTGGTCCAGTTGGGTAGATGCTGACGGAAAGCGTGTTACAAATGAGGATTTGCCAAAACCTGCTAATCCATTGGCTTTTTTTGTACGGCATACCTGTGGAATCCCGGATAAAGATGATGAATGGGACGACCAGTTGGGCACTTCGGTTGCCAGCAGGATTTTTGGTACAGAACACGTTACGTGCCACCTTTATTCTATAACAAATCCATTGCCGGAACCCTCAAAGGCATTATTCAGAATTAATCGCTCAAAATCGCCTAAGGCGACTGATAGAAAAGAACGTAGAATTTTGGGTAAAAAGAAGTTCCGAACGCCGTTAAGTCGTTACCGTTTTATATTAAGAAGACACTTTGAAGAAGGTTTTGGAGAAGAATAGATGAACGATCATTTCATTACTTTTGAGAGAACAATCTTCTTTCCAGCTCCTCTGCAGCTTCTTGGTCTAAAAGCCAGTGTACGTTAGGAAAAAGTTGAGTGTGATGAGAGGATCCGCGATTTAAATCACATTTGCCCAACAATGTGTCTGCGACATTCATTGGTTTGTGGGGACCCATGGCAACCACGAGGTGTTTTTGAGCCAATGCCAATGTTGCCGGACCAACCGTCATACCATATTCGTAATAATTTTCGGGACAACGAGGATGCGCCACATAACGGGTTGCATGATCCAATGGAACAAACATCATTCCTTGATCCGGGGAAGTCCCCGGTGGAATAAAGGCGATATGGGAAGAGCCAGCATGTCCAGTTCCAGCATCGGGACCAATGCCCAGGGTGCACAAAGCCCATCGGTTCATTTGCATGAGTGCCTCCACTTCTTCCACTTTCCCTCTAGGATCTAATGTGCTCGCGTTAGGGATTAACCATTGACCATTCTTTGTGCCTTCTAAATTATGCGGGTTAAAATAATGCCTTTACATCCATTTGGCAAAAAGTGGATGGCCTGGTCTTATCCCCCTATCTCCTGCCCATACCTCATCGACGTTCCCAACGAGCCTTCCTTTCAGGGCTTCTCCGGCAACCGAACGATATCTATTTACAAAGGTGCCCCCCACGGCAGTCATTAGACCCCCCTCAGTACCTTGTAATGTATCTGTGATGGATTCGCCAATAGCCGCTTCTGTAAGAGCTCGTGTGTGATGTACTAAAACAGACTTCGGAGGATAAACTTTATATTGCCTCCCCTCGAACTCCATTAGTTCCAATAGCCCCTCTCGTTCACGATAACTTCGTACTCCTTCTGTTAAATCAAGGACTTTCGGGCGGGCAGAGTGTGTCATAAAAAACGATTACAGGGCGCTATGATAAACTACTTTTTTTACTTAAGTCAACAAAAGTCTACAAAAACTTATTTATAATCTCAAAAGGATCGAATATCAGAGTTGGCGAAGTACATTATTTACGCTTAGAACTAATACCGAATCGCGAAATCCTCAAATTCTCCGGTATAAGTATGATGTTTCACTTCGACTTTTTTGACTTCCGAAGTGCTGGGGCCACTATGACACCAGTCAATGAATTGATTGAGTTTGTTTTCCGGACCTTCGGCGGTCACGACCACTGTTCCATCCGATTCGTTGGCCACCCAACCGGTAACACCAAGCTTTTCGGCTTTTTCACATGTATGGGCACGAAAGAAAACACCTTGGACTTTGCCGATGATGGTGAGATGGATTCTTTTTATGTGAGATATTATATGTGAGATGTGAAAATATTTGGTTATGAATACAATCTCCAATATTACTGAAGGCGCGATTACGTAATCGCGCCGGCGAGGATACCATCCTCGCCTTCAGTTAATTATGTTAAATTTTATCAAATTATTCCCACTTCTCACCCATCACTCTATTTACGCAGAAAATAGCCCCATAATAAATCAGATAGAGTGCTCCCGTGAAAACGATGAAATTAAGAAAGCGGTTCGCATCGGAAAAGTAACTCAATCCTGTCTGGATGACGGAAAAAGGATGATGAATGATATCCCAGGTATTCAGACGGTCAATCAGTCCGATCAACATCCCCAGAGCAGTCAAAGGGATCATAACAAGGGGGAAGTGACGTAAATTTTTATTAAATAACTGTTTTAAAATACCGGTCATTTTTTGGAGAACATAAATAAAAACCGGCACACCAATCAAAGAGTAGGCAAAAAAGACGATTAGCATCCACGCTTCGCTCGGACAAACGTGCAAATAATCGTAATCCTCACACTGCCCGAGCAAATGACGATTTTCGGTGAAGAGATAGGCAATGTTAGGAAACCAAAAAAACCACATTAAAAAAGCGACGCTGAAAACAAATCGATCAAGGGAGGATAATTTCTTCCAGGATCTTTTTTTGAGCCATTCAGCTATTTTTTGAGTTAGAAAATAAGCAACAAAAACCAAGATAAGATTCCACAAAATGCCAAGGAGGGGGTAGCCGTTGATACCGATGAATAGAAGTTCCATGTTTTTTAAGCTGAGTGTGAGCTGCACAATTACAGTGCTGCAGAGAGCAGTACTACAGAAAAGCTGTGCACTGTGTACTGTGCACTGAACACTGATTATTTAACCGTCACGCTTTTTGCCAAATTTCGGGGCATATCCGGATCCAGTCCACGACAAATACTGATGTAGTAAGCAAGGAGCTGGATCGGGATGATGTTGACCAGAGGAGAGGCGACACCCACATCCGGGACCTTGATCCAATCGTCAAATACCTCATGTTTTTCGGGAGCAATACCAATGATATGGGCTCCACGAGCCTTGAGCTCAATCGTGTTGTTCAGAATGTCGTCTTTCACTTCATCATTCGCGATAAGAGAAATACAGGGGGTTCCTTCCGTAACAAGGGCAATAGGGCCGTGTTTGAGTTCTCCCGCCGCGAATCCTTCGGCATGGACATAAGAAACTTCCTGAATTTTAATGGCGGCTTCCAGCGCGATGGGATAATTTTGTGCCTTTCCGATAATATACGCGTTTTCATGCTTTTGAATTGCCTCCGCGACGCTTTTGATATAATTCAAAAAACGGGGATTGAGCATATCGTTAATTTTCCCGGCGACTTCGGCGAGCACACGGCGACCTTCCTGCAATTCCCCGTTTACCGCGTAAGCGATGAGGAGTAGGAGTGCCATTTGAGAAGTCGCGGCCTTGGTGGAGGCAACGGCCTTTTCCGGTCCCGCGTTGATGAGAAGAGAATAATCCGACTGACGTGCGATGGTGGAACTCCCCACATTTATGAGCGAAAGCACTTTGGTCCCCTTTTTCTTCGCGACCTCCATAGCCTCCAGAACGTCCGCGGTTTCACCACTCTGCGAAACAACAACGAGCAGGCTTTCCGGTTTTAAAAAGTGGTGATAAATGGGAAACTCGGATGCAGGCGCGTAATTCACATGACGGTCGGCAACAATGGAAAAAAAATATTCTCCCACCATACAAACTTTCCCCGCTGTTCCACAGCCGGAAAAAAAGCAGCCACGAGCGGCCTGAATGGCTTTTACAATTTCCATGATCTCTTCCGAATCCTGATTGATGGCACGATGAATTGTATCCTTTTGCTCCATGATTTCTTTGAGCATGTAGTGATCGTATTCCCCTTTTTCCGCGGATTCAGCTTTCCAGTCGATATTGATGAGGCGTTTTTCAACCAACTCTCCCGTTTCGATATTGATGAATTCCACATGGTCATTCACCACTACCATTTCATTGTCATTCAAATACATCACATCTTGTGTATATTCCAAAAAAGCGGGAATGTCGGAAGCGAGAAAATATTCCCCGTTCCCAACGCCAACGATCAGTGGAGAGCCACGACGTGCCGCGATGAGCTGATGATCCCCTACATGGAGCGCGACAATGGCGTAACGCCCTTTTAAACGACGTGTCGCTTCCAAAACTGCCTCTTTAAACTCCATCGTTTTTAGGTAATGACTGATGAGCTGAGGAATAACTTCAGTATCGGTTTCGGAGATGAATTTGTCGCGACCAAGTTCTTCGCGGATTTCATGATAATTTTCGATAATCCCATTGTGAACTACGGCCACTTTTCTATCGTGGCTAAAATGCGGATGAGCGTTTATGTCTGTCACACCGCCATGGGTTGCCCAACGGGAATGTCCAACGGCCATGTTGCTTTTTATCCCTTCAAAACGGGAAGTGCCTACGGTGGAAATCTTACCAACGTGTTTATCAATAAAGAGCTCACCATCCACGTCGGCTGTTACGCCCCACGAATCGTATCCGCGATATTCGAGTTTTTTCAGTCCTTCCACTACAAGAGAAAGCGCATTATCACGTTTGCCGATGGTGCCGAAAATACCGCACATAATTTTTTATTTAAAATTCAAAATTTAATATTCAGGATTATTTTTGACATCGCGACGAAGCAATGGCTCCTGTTTTGCTTCGGAGCCGAGCAGAGCTGCACTCCGTCGAAAATGATTAATTTCTTACTGTCTGATTGGTCATTCCGTACCCCAACGGAGCCACTTTGTGGCTCGATACGGAATCTCACTGATAGGAAGTTTTTAGGTGAAATTCCGGCCTGGTGGCCGGAATGACGAATGATGTTAGTGATTTTTATACCAATTAATTGTTTCCCTAAATCCTTCTTCAAATGGAACGGAAGGCTTCCAGCCCAATTCGTTTTGGATTTTGGAAGAGTCGATAGCATAACGAAGATCATGACCTAAGCGATCCGTGACGAACTCGATGCGATCTTCCGGAAGATTGAGAATTTCGAGCATTTTTTTGGTCACTTCCAGATTCGTATGTTCTTCATTGGTACCGATATTATACACTTCTCCCACACGACCTTTGTGCAAGATTAAATCGATCGCACAACAGTGATCGATAACATGAAGCCAATCGCGGATGTTGGAGCCATCGCCATAAACCGGCACTTTTTCGTCGTTGAGTAATTTTTTGACGAAGAACGGAATCAATTTTTCCGGATATTGATTTGACCCGTAATTATTGGAACAACGGCTGATCAAAACCGGCACATCATACGTTCGGTGATAAGCCAGACACAACATGTCCGCCGCTGCTTTAGAGGCAGAATAAGGGGAGCTCGGTTTGATCGGAGATTGTTCTGTAAAAAATCCTTCCTCAATATCCCCATACACTTCATCTGTCGACACTTGAATATAACGCGGATGTCTGTGTTTTCTAGCCGCCTCCAAAAGCACTTGTGTGCCGATCACATTCGTAGTTAAAAATGGTGAGGAATCATCAATGCTCCGATCCACATGGGTTTCTGCAGCAAAATTTACAATAACGTCCGTTTCACCTGTCAGTTCATCAACGAGTTTTGCATCCGCAATATCCCCTTGAAAAAAACGATATTGAGGATGATCAGCGACATCGGATAAATTATCTAAGTTGCCTGCATACGTGAGTTTATCCAGATTCGTGACATGATAATCGGGATACGTTTTGATGATATGACGTACAAAATGAGAACCGATAAAGCCCGCACCGCCAGTAACGAGTAGTTTCATATTTTTTATTTAATTTATTAGTTTATTACACTTCGTTTTTTATTAATCTATTTTTGCAATAAAGTAATAAATCAATAAACTAATAAATTAAATAAACAACGGAGGCATTGTACCAGATTTTGAAGGCGATTAAAACTACAACTCACCCTCTTGTGACGCTTTGTCCATGCCTAATAATTTCTTTATTTGTTCCACTTTTTTTAAAAATCTATCCATTCGTTCATTGTATCCGCTCTCTCCTAGTAATTTGATATGAGCCGCAAATCTAATTAGGTCTGCTGTCCGTCTTTTTTCGGGGTCAGCATCCAGTTGGCGACGGATTGCCTGTGGAGTAATGCCCGCTTCTACGAGTACCTGCTGGAGAAAATCAGATAAAATTGCACTCAAAGAGTCAATCAAAGCGATAAAATCATCTACATTACAAATTTGCAATGCCGCTCTTTTAAAATCTTCAAATTTCTCGGTTTTTCCGGGAGGAACACTTGCGAGATCCAAAAGACGGGTACGAATACTTGTCATCAACTCGGTTAATTCGATTGTTCTTGTTTCGATGTCGCTGATTAGTGCTTCACCCTTTTCCCAATAGGCGCTTTTGTGCGCTATTTCCACTCTCATGCGGATAGTATCACACCACTGTCTGCTCTGCATCAATCGTTCCCCCATACGAACCGCTTGCTGCGCGCGATCAAAATTTTTCTCAATATCCTGCGCATCGTCTATTTTATGTTCTAAACTTCCTGTCGCTAATCCCCTGCATGATCCTGATGGCAAGTGAGCTACAAAAGCACGCACACACCAAACAAGCTCGGAAGTATAAATGTACAAAACATTCGCCATTTCCGAGGGGTCATTGCGATGCCTTTCTAAAAGTTCTTCTAACATACGTTTTCAATGGCGGAGCATAAATCGGGTAGCGTAGTAAAAATAGGGCGTTATGATTCTAATTTTCTGCATAATTCCACCCAATCCCTACTACGGGGATTTTTTAAATTGTGCAGAGGGTTAGCAATTTCTAACGGTGACCTGCCATTCAAATGTTTAAACTTCTTTCTGCAGCATTTGAATTTATGGAATCGGTAATTAAGGATCATGGCATTTATGTAATTTCTGGCAGTTTCTTCATTTTC
>PFOK01000004.1:0-1886 GCA_002792495.1 Candidatus Peregrinibacteria bacterium CG_4_10_14_0_2_um_filter_43_11
CAAGCCCAATAAATTTAATTGTGTAAATATGGAGATTATGCTAGGATGGCGACATGAAAATACACATTGTTTCACTTAGCCACAAAGAGGGAAAACTTCTCAATTCAATCATCACGAAGGGGAGTCATCCTGCGTGCGTTTTTCAGCGTGCCCAAATTCTCCTGAAAGCCAATCGTGGGCTTAAAGATGAGGTGATAGCAGAGCACCTTGAATGCACTCCGCAGCATGCCGGACGCATTAGAAAACGGTATTGTACGGGAGGACTTGAGCGTGCGCTGTACGATGCCCTGCGCTCAGGAAAACCTCGGACATTTCAAAAAGAAGATGAAACAAGAATCGTAGCTCTGGCCTGCACAAAAGCTCCTGAAGGGCGAAGCCATTGGACGGGGGAATTGCTCGCTGAAGAAGCGGCAAGAAGAAAGATTGTGAAAAAGATCAGCAAACAAAAAATATGGCTCATTATGAAGCAACATGACTTGAAGCCATGGAGGGAAAAAAATGTGGTGCATTCCAAAACTGACAGATGAATTCAAAGAACGAATGGAAAATCTAATTGAACTTTATTTAAAACCATTGGATCCGACAGAACCGGTGATTTGTCTTGATGAGAAGAGCAAGCAACTTCTTGCGGATAATCATCATGGAATGTCAATGAAACCCGGGAAAACCGCAGTACGTGATTATGAATATGTTCGAAAGGGAACCGTGAATATCTTTGTTGGAGTTGAACCGAAAGGAGGAAGGCACTATACGGAAGTGACGAAAAGAAGGACCAGGCAGGATTACGCAAAATTCATTCGGAGCTTGATTGAACATTATCCCGAAGCCAATCATATTCATATTGTTCAGGATAACCTCAACACTCACAGCGAAGCGTCACTCATTGCTACATTTGGAAAAAGAAAAACTAAAAAAATCATGAAAAAGGTGAAGTTTCATTTTACTCCAAAGCACGCCAGTTGGCTCAACATGGCGGAAATCGAAATTGGCATACTCGAAAGACAGTGCCTCAAAAGGCGAATTCCAAGAATGGGAATGTTGATAGGTGAAGTTAAAGCATGGGAAAAACAGCAGAATCAAGCCAAGCGCTTAATCAACTGGAAATTCGACAAAGAAAAAGCTCAAAAAATATTCCCGTCTTTATACTAAACTTAATTTATTGGGCTTGGTACTAGTTCACCAAATTCAGTCGTCAGCTCACAACCCAATTCTATTTTTAACTTACTCCTTGTCTCTTCGGCAAAACGGCGTGCCTCACGGCCTCCTTCTATTTCGTTATGATCCAGAACAACCGCAACATCTAAACCCCTTTTTTCCGCGGTTTTAACCGGCTTTTTGGGCGACATGCCACTGCAGGGGGAACGTTTGGTATGAATGTGAGTGTCGAATCTCATAGAAAAAGAGTTCAGGGGTAAATCCTAATTCAAAAAAGTGAGCATGTCAAAAAAAGCGAGTGGGAAAGCCATCAGTATCGGGATTCCAAAGCGTTGATGTGGTGGCCCGGGGCGGAATTGAACCACCGACGCAAAGATTTTCAGTCTTTCGTCCGCCGCGGCGGACTACCAGGCCTGAATGACTTTAAAAAATCGCGACCTTTTCCTGTCTTTAACTCCTTTTCTTTTTTTATCGCCTCAGTTCTTGTACTGAATGGTTCTTCATAGATTAAAATCCATGGAGCACCATGTTTTGTTGATTTTTCTAAACCGTTATTATGCCTGAATAACCTACGATCAAGACTACCTGTATGACCAGTGTAAGTTTGTTTTAACCCTTCGCTATACAAAACGTATACCCTATATTCCTCTTTCATCTCTCAATCCAACTTGATTTAAAAATGTGGTGGCCCGGGGCGGAATTGAACCACCGACGCAAAGATTTTCAGTCTT
>PFOK01000004.1:1915-2057 GCA_002792495.1 Candidatus Peregrinibacteria bacterium CG_4_10_14_0_2_um_filter_43_11
GACGCAAAGATTTTCAGTCTTTCGCTCTACCACTGAGCTACCAGGCCACATATTTTTCAGTCTTTCGTCCGCCGTGGCGGACTACCAGGCCACTTAAGCTTTTTGACCTGACAATTGTAAATGACGGACGGCTCCCTGGCAA
>PFOK01000070.1 GCA_002792495.1 Candidatus Peregrinibacteria bacterium CG_4_10_14_0_2_um_filter_43_11
AACTGGGATAATTGGCCATGGCGATGACGGCGCCCGTGAAAGGATCCATGATGATCACTTGGCCGTTATCCGCCCGAAAACGTTCTACCGCTTCCTTTAAAACATCTTCCACTTTTTTTTGAACGATTCGGTCAATGGTCAGAACAATAGTATCTCCATCCACGGCGTTGACGATTTTACTTTCCCCGACAGTGATTTGTCGGCCAAAGGGGTCGCTTTCGGCATAAATGGTTCCTTTTTTACCTTCCAGTTCCACGTTGAAGTATCCTTCCACCCCATACTGACCAATGTTGTCGCGGTTTAAAAATCCCACCACGTTCGCGGCCAGTGAATTTTCCGGATAAAAACGCCAGTGTTCGGGAAGTAGTACCACTCCTCTTAAATCGAGTTCACGAATGTGACGTGAGACTTCCGGATCCAGTTTGTTTTTTAGAAACACATAACGGACTTTACGTCGTGACAGTTGTCCTTCGAGCTCTGTCGGCGTTTCACCTAAGAATTTTGAGAGACGGGTGGCTACTTCCGTCAGGCGAGTCTCGGGAATCAGCGTGGGATCCGCGTAAATCATAAAACGTTTTGGATCGACGAATACTCCCGGCAAACGTTCGTTGATCACTTCCGCCATGAGGTCGGTATCCACATCGCGCTTTAAAATAAAAAAATCCACTTCCAACTTTGAAATTTTCCGAAGAATATTCGCCGCCACTTCGTCCGCCATCGCCGTATAACTTTTGAACTGGGGCTTGTCGACTTTGGTTTGGATTTCATCGGTTATTCCCAAATCCCATACCGGTTGAGTGGTCATAAAACGCCCGAGCGAGTCTTCATCGATCACGTTGTATTGGCAGTCATCGGGTTTTTCCAGACAGATTTTATAATCCGCTTGATCAAAAAGAAGGGGGGCGAGTTCTTTGGCAATGGTTATTTTGTCGTCCGCCACAAAAGGGTCGATGTACAAGAGATCCAAAGTGGTGTTGGTTGCCAATTTTGAAAGTTCTCCCGAGTGCGTGTCGCGTACCAGAATTTCCCCGCGACGGGCAGGCAATTCAATGGCTCCGAAATGTTGATTTTTAGCCATTTCACTGTATTTTTTGGACTCGACGATTTGAAGCTGAATGAGACGTAAGATGATGATCACAAACAACAAACTCACCGCGATAATCAAAACGCCAATGCGAATGGCATTGTTCAGTTCTGCCCCGATTTTCATGTTTTTTCGGGCAAATTGTGATTGCTGATATTTCATCTTTATTTTATTCGGAAAGCATTCTATCATGTTTTTATTGGAGAAAAGATTGATATTTACTCTATAAAATGCTATAATATAAAGATTAGATACCCTTAAAATATGAAATTAAAAATCGGAGTCATGGGATCCGCTCAAGGACCTTCCATAGAAAATCAGGAAAATATTCGTAAAGCGATAGAATTGGGGCATTACATTGCTTCCAGCGATTGTATTTTGGTGACGGGAGCTTGTCCGGGACTGCCGGATCAGGCGGCTTATGGTGCTCATCAGGCAGGCGGTCATGTGATGGGTATTTCCCCCGCTTTCAGCGAAAAAGAACATACTGAACAATACAAATCCCCACAGGATTACTATGATGTGATTATTTATACCGGCCTGGGGCTGATGGAGCGTGATATCATCAATATCCGTAGTTCTGACGCGATCATCATCGCAGGGGGTGGCATAGGTTCCCTGAACGAATTTACTGTGGCTTATGACGAAGGGAAAACCATTGGTATTTTAAATGGAACGGGTGGTATTTCCGATCACATCCCTGAAATTTTGAATATTTGCAACCGTGAGCTCAATGGGAACATTGTTTTTGATTCGGACCCGAAAGCGTTGGTTGAAAAAGTGATTGCAGTCATGAAGCACCGGGAATTTCCTACCATTGAAGATGAGCGAATTCTGGGGCAACATTAGGCCCCCTATCGGTTTACCAATAGATTTACCAATGGGTTTATCAATGGGAATGGCATGAAAAGAAGGTCGTTTTTAGAATGAAATGAGATAAAAATTAGTCTTGCTCTTCTTTTTTCTTTCTGGTATCATCCCTCCGCCAGCTTTTTAAAAGTACATCAAATGTCATTAAAACATTATCTTCAAGAGAGTTTTCGTGAGCTTCACAACGTGACATGGCCCACGCGCAAACAAGCGGTTCGCATCACCAGTATCGTCTTTATTTTTATGATGATCAGTGCGTTCCTTCTGGGTATTTTGGATGAGTTATTGACCCTTGGTTATCATGCTCTATTAGCCCTTTAATTATTAGTGTTATGGGAAAACAAGCAAAAGGAACCGGTCGTCATTGGTATGTACTTCATACCTATTCGGGTTATGAAGACGCGGTGGAAAAAGCGTTGCGTCAACGTATTGAAGCTTTGAATATGCAGGATTATATTTTTGACATTCGGGTTCCCAAGGAAAGTCAAATCATCATCAAGCGTGGCGAACCCGTTCAGGAAAAGAAGCGTATTTTTCCGGGATATGTTTTGGTGGAAATGATCGTTACCGATGATTCTTGGTACGTGGTTCGCAATACGCCCAATGTTACGGGTTTCGTGGGCTCCGGGAACATTCCCGTTCCTGTTACCCCGGAGGAATTCGGCATCATCGAAAAACGAACGGGTGCCGGTACCGATCCCAAGTTCCGAATCGACTTTAAATCCGGGGATCATGTGGTCATCAATAATGGTCCTTTCAAAAATTATGATGGGGTTGTCGATAAAATCGATCCCGAAAAAGGAAAAATCAAAGTCATGGTTTCTATTTTTGACCGCGAGACACCCATTGAATTGGATTTTACCGAGATAAAAAAGAAATGATCTCTAGTCTGATTTTATGAAAAAAGCGCCCATTGCCATTTTAATCCTTGTCCTTATTCTTATCCTTTCCGGTGGTGATTACCTTCTGAATACCGCAAATAACAAGACTCCGGAACCCGTCACCATCGACACGCCTGACAATTACCCCAACCTGACACAGACCCTCATTGAAGGGAATCCGGCAACGCTTGACTATCAGATCTCCAAACGCAATCGCACCACTCAGATCTTTGAAAAAATCGATTTAACCGCCCTTGGCGACATCCGTGTTTACCGGAGCGAGATTAAAAATCCTGTATTGGCCGGCCAAAAAGAGGCACTCCCCATTGTTGTTTATGAAATTCAAGGGGCGGAAAAACAGGGGGCAATCACTTATCTGAATGTTAAATTACAGTTCGTCAAACAGATGGACGCGACGGAAAACATCAATGAATCGAGTGATTTTGGAGGCAGTAGTTTTTATTTTAACGACTTGAACAACCGGAACACCTCGTTCCTGTGTGTGCGGATAGGAGACAATCTATTCGGTTTCCAATTCAGCAAGGTGACGCGCGAGGACTTTGACACCATCAAACAAATGATCGACACTTTATTAGACTCTTTTAATTCTTAAATTTTACTACCGTGGCAAAGAAAGTTATTAAAATGATCAAATTGCAGATTCCTGCCGGCAAGGCAAACCCTGCACCTCCTGTCGGACCTGCGCTTGGTCAGCATGGTCTTAACATTCAGGATTTTTGTACTCAATTCAACAACGCAACTCGTGAATTGGGCGATACCATTACTCCTGTTGAGATCAGCGTGTACGATGACCGTTCTTTCACCTTCATTCTCAAAACATCTCCTGCGGCTGAGTTGATCAAGAAGGCACTCAATCTGAAGAAGGGGAGTGGCGTTCCCCATAAAGATAAAGTGGGCACTCTTTCGCGCGTCGCACTGAAGGAAATCGCCGAAAAGAAAATGTCCGATCTCAATGCCAACGATGTTGAGCAAGCGATGAAAATCATTGCCGGAACAGCTCGTAGTATGGGAGTAACCATTGAAAAATAATTTTTAATTTAGAATTTACATTTTTTAAACTTATTTTGCTTTAGTCTCAAGGTTCCTAAATAAAAATTTCAAATTAAAAATCGTAAATTAATTATATTAGTGGGAGGCCTCGAAAGCCACTTGACCACACAATCATGAGTTTATGCCTAAAAGAAGTAAAGCCTATCGTGCTGTCGCGAAAAAAGTTCATAGCGAAAAGCATTATACTTTGAGCGAGGGTGTTTCTTTGCTCAAAGAAACCGGTGTTACCAAATTTGATGGAACCGCCGAATTGCATATTTACTTGAATATCGATCCTAAAAAACCGGATCAGGCGCTTCGTGGGACGCTTGTTTTTCCTCATGGAACCGGAAAAATCTATAAAATAGCCGCAGTGGTCAACGACAGTTTGGCAAAAGAGGCTAAGGCCGCTGGTGCCATCAGTGCCGGAACAGAGGATTTGATCGCTGAATTCACCAAAGGAAAATTCGATTATGATGTCATCGTCGCCACTCCTGATTCCATGAAACATTTGGGTAAAGTGGCCAAAATACTCGGTCAAAAAGGCCTGATGCCCAATCCTAAATCCGGAACGGTTACCGACAATGTGGTTCAGACCATCGAAGAACTCAAACGCGGACGTGTGGAATACCGCAACGACAAACAGGGTAACGTTCATGTTCTCTTCGGAAAAATTTCCTTTAAACAGGAAGAATTGGAAAACAACCTGAAAGCGATCTTGCAGGTGATCCGTGACGCGCGTCCTGCCGGTGTTAAGGGGGCTTACGTTAAATCCATCACACTTGCCAGTACCATGGGTCCCGGCATCCATTTGGATGTAAACGAGACAATGTCTAATCTTTAATCAGTACAGTCGATTGGTGTGCACTGTAGTACTGTAGCACTGCGCACTGTAGCACTGTCTACTGCACTATCATGGATGTCAAAATCAAACGCATCGACAAATCCCTCTCACTTCCGGTTTATGAAACCGGGGGGGCGGTGGGTTTTGATTTGCTCGCGCGAGAGGAAGTAACGGTAGAACCTCAGTCTATTGCCCTCATCCCTTCTAATGTGATTGTCGAAACACCGGAGGGATATGCCCTCATTATCGCGGCGCGTAGCTCTACGCCCCGCAAACACGGCTTGAGCATCCCTCATGGCATCGGAATCATCGATCAGGATTACTGCGGAGAGGAAGATGAAATCAAGATTCAGGTTTTTAATTTTACAGAAAATCCCCTTATCCTTGCCCGTGGTACTAAAATTGCCCAAGGCCTTTTTGTGCGTGTGGATAAAATGACTTTTAAGGAAGTGGATCAGATCAAAAAGGAGAGCAGGGGAGGGTTTGGGAGTACAGATGAGAAATAAAGAGTTTTGGGCTTCTATCGTCAATGAAAATTCCGATAATACATACGATTTTGTTATTCTTCGGCAAGAAGTGGAAGTAACGGTAGGAAGGGGTTGTACGCCATTTGACCATTTATTCAATTACTCAAACGTTGTACGAATTTTTATGAAAAAACTAATCGTCATCCGAGGGTCACTAGGCGTTGGCAAAACCACTGTTTCCAAGATTTTGGCGCGGAACCTTGATGTGGAATATTTATCGTTGGATAAAATAATAGACGATAACCATCTGGTCGATCCCAATGCGGATGGAATCCCTCTTGAAAGTTTTATAAAAGCGAATGAAATAATTCTAGACACTGCGAATGAGAGTGAAAAATCTTTTATTGTCGATGGCTGTTTTTATTATCAGGAACAAATCGATGATTTGAAGAAAAAATTTAATGACGATGTGATTATTTTTACCCTCATCACCACTGTTGAAAAGTGTATTGAACGGGATGGTGAGAGAGAAAATGTTTACGGGGAAGATTCCGCCCGGTTTGTGCACATGATCACAAGTAAAATTCAGGCAGGGTATGACATTGATAACAGTGATTTAAGTGTTGAGGGAGCCGTTGAGAAAGTGATGGAGAAAATGGCTTAAAGGAAAAATTTGCGGGCTGAAAGATTAAGTTTTATG
>PFOK01000094.1 GCA_002792495.1 Candidatus Peregrinibacteria bacterium CG_4_10_14_0_2_um_filter_43_11
ACATGAAACGGAAGACGCTGGCCTGAAAAATACGAAAATGAAATGAAGTATTTTAAAGGTCAGAGAGGTTTGCCCTACTAAGGTTTTTTTCGGCCTGCCTGCCGGCAAAGGCAGGCTCCACCGGTCTGCCTGAAGCGGATGGGTGGAAAAAAGCATAAGAATCACCACTATGTGCATGGTAGCGTTGAGAGTAGATAAGACGTTTTCTTTACCTTTTGAAGGAAAATAGAAACCCCCTATAATGGTTATTACGTAAGCCTTGTACAGGAACAACCCCGGCTCGATTTGGAAGCGATATTCACAAATCTAGCCTACAAATATGGAAAAGCGGGAGAGACCCTAGTTTTTAAATCTTAAAACAGAAAGAGATATTTGATTTTTTAATAAAAATAATGTATAATATAAAGATTTATTGAGATAAAAAAATAAATGACAGTTTCATCCCTCTGGAAAAAAGCGGCAAAAAAAGGAATGGTTTCTCTTTTAACAGCGATGATAGTGCTCGCTTTTTTCACGGGAGTGAATAGGGTATTAGCGCAGGAAAACACAACTCCCGCTCTTCCTTCTGTCGAAGAAATAACGGCTGAATCGGTTACGACATCAATGGATGAAGTGGCAGAAGACACAGTAGTAACGGAAGCAAAAACGGAAGCCTCAACTCATCAAACGGTTCAACTGCAATCGGTGGAAGAAGGAAAAGAATGGAAGAAAGATTCCTGGAGCACGGGCGGACTTAAATTCATGATCCGCGGAAAAGAGGCATTGGCATGGACAATTGATATCGATGATGCCGGTTTTGACAATCCGGCGATCCAAAGCGGTTACAATAAAGTGCTCACCATTGTAAACAGTTTGTTTATTTTGGGGCTTCTGGCCATCGCGGCCATGTGGATGTTCAGCCTGCTCATTCCGCGTCAGCAACTCAAACGTGTGATGCTGGTTTACGCCATGGCCGTGATTTTTGTGAACTTCGCTTTGCCATTCAATCGATTATTGGTGGATTCCACAAACCTGTTACAAAAAACATTGCTCACCCAAAACGACAATCCGATAGGCATTGTGGATATTATGGAAGCACCGGATTATAAAGAGGCGATAGGATACCGAAATAAAACCGGCTTAATGCAGGATACAAATGAACAAAGTGTGACAGTCACACTGCCCGATGCCACGGGAAAAGAAATCGAAATAGGAACGTTAAAACCCGATGAAGGTAGCCCAATGATCCTGAATGGAGCACTATTGGGGGAGGGGGGAGGAAGTGCCATTCAGCTCAATGGAACCTCGCAGAATCAAAAACTAACGCTCAACACCAATCAGTCCATTCAGGCGACGATGACAGCAAAAACGACTTTCAATCCGGATCAGGAACAGCAGTTGTTTTCATTCAGCTTGATGATCCTCACGGGAATCGCGTATTTAATGATGGCGTTAATCTTTCTGTTACGCATCGTGATTTTATGGGGGCTTTTGATTGTTTCGCCGGTGCTTTTATTGCTCGCGATTTTTAGCACAACACGGGGGTATTTTTACAATTGGATGAGTTTGTACGGACGCTGGCTTTTGATAGGACCACTGATGGCACTGGGCATAGCGGTGATTGTGAACATCTGGCAAAAAGTGGGACTGCCGATAACAAGCGGTTACAACGGAAGTGAATTGAGCACACTCAATCCCCTTTCCAACATCCGGTTTTATTTACCGGGAAAAGAGATGCCGAATGACTTGAGTACCACCGCGCAAATGATGGAATACATTGTCTTTTTAATGATGCTTTATCTGCCGATCTTCTTCGGCTTCGCCCTGACACGCCAAAAAACATGGCAAGCCATCACCAACACCCTAGCGGAACGTCTGCCGTCACGAAAGGTAAAACACGAAGAAAAAACGGAAACAGAGGAGCCCAAAGCAAATCCATGGGTTGGTGGAGTGAAAAACTTTGTGGGAGAAAAAATAAGCAAGCTCACCCAAACGGTGCTGCCTTCGGAGGGAAAAAAATCAATCAGCGATTTAAGCGGAAGTGGCATTCCTAGTGCATCCAATTTTTTACCTGAACAGCTTTCGCTGACAACCCTTCCGGATTTACTCGGACTTTTGGGCGCGAAAAAAGAATCGCGTCATAGTCAGGATCAAACGCTTTCAAAGCTGGCTCACCCGGAACAAATAGCAGACACCAAAGAACGACAACGAATTGAGGCCGTAAAAACCGAAATTGAAACCCGTGCCACGCAAGGTGACCCCGCGGCGGCACTGATGCAAAGCGAAATTCAGAACCGATCTCAAAGTAACGAAATGACTCCGAATGGAATGAACACTCCGGAAGTCATAACCGATGTGCACGTAACGCAGGAACCTCAGGGAACAAGTGTGATCAAAGAGTCTTCCGACAAAAACGAAAAAACAAATGACAATCACAAGGCCACTCCCGTTACACAAAAGGCAACCACCAAACCTAAAAAGGAAGAAAATGAAGATGAAGGGGGTGAAAAAGAAACAGAAGGCGGGGATAATGAAACAGACCATGACGGCGCGTCTCCCGAAGATAAAACGGATGGAACAGAAAACGGGGACAATAATCCTACCCCTAACCCACCCAATACAAATGAAACAAATGGCTAAAAAAATCATCATTCCATCGATTCTGATAGCAGTGGCAATGCCAACTTTTGCCCAGGCGGCAGGAACTCAAACCCCATTGGGGGAAGTGTCGAATTTTGGCGAACTCATCTCACTCATTTGGGCCTACGGATCTCAGGTCATTATTGTAGGAGCGGTCTTCTTTATTGTCCTAGGCGCCTTCTTTTACATCGCCTCGGCAGGGAACCAAGAACGTATCGCCCAGGGAAAACAAATGATTTTCGGCGCACTGGGCGCGATCGTTATCGTGATGTTATCGGGTGTGCTTATCCGGCTACTCCATAAACCGGCAGAAGGAAGTACCGGAACGTTGGCGGAAGTGCCGCAAGTCATCGGAAACGCGACGAATATTCTGGTCGGACTCATTGGAGGATTCACGATTCTCATGATGATTTACGCCGGACTTTTATACGTCACCGGGCGCGGAGACACTGACAAAATCGAAAAAGCGCACGACGCCTTTCGGTATAGCATTTACGGATTAGTGATTGGCATACTGGCCTACACGATCGTAAATACAATGATTAAATTTCTAATTTAAAATTTTTAATTTTTAAACAAATACCAAATTTTAAAATTGTAAATTAAAAATTAAAAAAATTTGCGCCGGAGCAGTGGCTCCCTGTCCGTCCTCTGGCGGACCGCCCTGGTCCGAAGCGAAATGTGGAACTTAGGATTTAGAATTAAAAATTGTAAATTAAAAATTCATCATTATGTCATCTTCCGTTCTAAAATTAATCATCGGTATCGCTCACGCTCAAGAACTCATCCCCTGTCCGGATGGGTCACAAGCGGATTCCACAATCGGTTGTACCACTATTCCGGCAAACATTTTGAATCCATCCGCGGATATATTGAAATTGATTTTAAAAACAGCCGATGGGTTGCTCATGATTCTGACGGGAATTGCCGTGATTTTTTTAATGTATAGTGCTATTCGCTATGCGATGGCCGCGGGAAATGACGATCAGATAAACAAGGCAAAACGCGCGATGTTCTGGAGTGTTTTTGGCTTAGCGATAAGCTCGATCTCTATTTTTGTCGTTCAGTTTATAATGGATATTACGAAATAAATAAAATACCTGTAAATTAAAATTTAAATTTACCTCTTGTTCTCCATTTATAATCTTGTATACTTTTTTTGAACAAAGAACTATGAAAAAAACACTTTCCCCATCCAAAAAAACAATCGGCATTATTATCACAACGATAATGATCAGTCTTTCACTGGCTCCTGCTGTTTTTGCCGTAGAATGTGACCAGGATAAAGACGGCTATGTTTCCCTGACTCAAAACATGATGGAAGTGCTTGTGGCAGACAATGCTTACGAGTCAAACGGCAATTATTCTCCGGAAGAATGGAGTGGGATTTTTGAAAATTATAAAGCCAACGTCGCCAGTGACGAAGGCATTACAAAGGATTACATTTGCGACAGTCTGAATTTTAAAAAAGGAGCTGAACCCACACGTTGTGATCAGCCGACATTGAGCGCGAGTAGCGGTGTTTATGACACGGCAAAAGTCACTTCCTTAACCGGAAACAAAGTGAACCCCGGCACCTTCGACGCTCCGGACAACGGCATTGATGAAAACTGCGATGGGGTAGACGGAAAACTCCTCATGAACGCTTCCGGCGGAAAAGATCTGAGTGGCCTGGCTGATCGCGCAATCACATTATTGGGGCGTGCCGTAGCGGTTATTTCGATCATCATTTTGATTTGGGGCGGCATTTTATACGCCACTGCCACGGGAGATGAACAAAAAACATCCAAAGCGCGAAAAGCGATTATCGGAGCGATTATCGGGTTGATCGTTGGCCTGCTGGCGCCATCGATTGTGAATGCGATTATAGCCGGCTTAGGGTAATCAAACAAAAACAAAAAAAATTAAGGAAAAGCCTGATTCATTCGTACTGAAAGAGTGACAGGCTTTTTCCTTGTGTCGTTTTGCAGTTTATCATGCACCTGAGTGCAACCCTGATTGAAGTTTGGAACAATATTAATGTATGAATCACCTGAGAGTAACCCTAATTGGGGTTCGGCGCAGAACGTATGGATATCAATAACACACCACCCCTTTTGGCAAATTGCAAACCGCCGTATCGCCCCTGTGCAGAGGAAAAGTGGACTCGGCAGGCGCGCCATTCGCCACCGCGTGATCACAAAGAAGCCCCTCGTCCGAGCAAACGGAAAAACAAGTATCGCCCTTCTGAGCGGGAAAACGAATAAACCCATCCGCGTCCAAAAGAGCACACACGGTCTCACGGGTAGGCTTTATAAAAGCATCCGAACCGGAAGCGGAAACATCATCATGATCATAAACATCCGCAGTATCATATACAAAAGGCGGTTCACAAAAACCGACACCGGAAGGAAACGGTTTGTCAAAATCATCAGGTTTAATGGGTTTCCCATCCGGACCGTAAGCGGCCACGCAGACTAAATCACGAAAATTCCCGCGGGTTTCATCAGCAAGCTTTGCACATTCCGCATCACAGGTACTAGCAGAACTCCATTCCACACGCCGCCCACTCCCCTGATCCGCATTACAAGCGGTAAAAGACAGCGCCATTAAAAGCAATGAACGGAATAAGAGCTGAGGAGATTTCAAAGACTCGGATAACATCATGTTGTTTAAATTAAAAGGAGGAGTCATTATAGGCGGAAAAAAGAAATCGGTCAATTTTAGGAGAAATATCATGTTTCTTATTCCATATAACACTCCTTATACAACCCATTCATTCAGGGTTGGCAGATGGAGCTCGTCTACTTAATCTGCTTTTATTGCCTTTTTGTTCTGTATTGGGAATTTTCTTTTTGTACCTTTTTTGAAAAAAGGTACCCCAAAACCTGTGGGGGCTCACGAGGCGTAATTCAATGTTGTACCCTTCATTTTTTTATAGAACGCCCGTTTGCCCCCACACCCCCATTGCCTTATATCTTCTTGGTACATCCAAAACAGTTGAAGCTGTTTTAGGAACACGTCTCTGTAGTGGTTCTGTCAGGTTTCCAATCAAAAAAAAGGGGGGCAAGAGGGCCAAGTGCCGGCCCCAACGGGGCCCCTTTGGGGGGCGCCTGCCTGCCGGTAGGCAGGGAGCAGCCCTCGGCGATTAGTAAAAAGGTTAAGTACAAACGCTGAACATAAAATCATGTTCGACATGCCTGGCGAACAGAGATTAACGCTGACGGGCGATTCGGCACAAGGCCTTGATTTTTTTCGGCCTGCCTGCCGGCAAAGGCAGGCTCCACCGGAGCAGATGCCAG
>PFOK01000127.1 GCA_002792495.1 Candidatus Peregrinibacteria bacterium CG_4_10_14_0_2_um_filter_43_11
TTACTCATTTTTTGATCAAAATTTGTGTTCAAATTAGTGAATTTAAGCTTCCCTTCATGTAAATAATGAATACTCGTAAAATAACTTGCCGCACTGGCATCCCCCTCCACTGTAAATTCACAAGCCTTGTAAGCCTGAGGCTTAACCAAAAAGGATTTATAATGATCGTTCTGAACCTTAACCCCAAAGGCTTTCATGACCGCGATTGTCGTATCGATATAAGGCTTGGAAACGAGGTCTCCGATCACTTCCAACTGAAGTAGACGATCAAGTAACGGCGCAAGCATCAACAATGCCGAAAAATACTGACTGCTTGTATCCCCTTTCATTTTTACAACATACCTTGAATCTTGAATCTTGCCTGCCCGCCGTGGTGGGAATTTTGAATCTTGAATTTTGAAAGGTGGATATCCCTCCTCGCCCAAATATTCAATATTCGCCCCTAACTGTCGCAAACCCTCCACCAAATCCCCTATCGGACGTTCCTGCATGCGTTGATTACCTGTAATCACCGTTTCGCCCTTGCGAATTGTCATGACCGCCGTCAAAAACCGCACCGCCGTACCCGCATTATGAAGATCGAGTGTGAGCTTTTTATCAGTAAACTGTCCTCCGCAACCTTCAATTACAACAGTGTCATCTCGCAATTCTACGACGGAGTGAGATTGCACCCCTTTCCGTAAATTATTGCTCCGGAGGCCAGTACAACTACCCTCCGTCGCTAAATTTCCAATTTCCAATTTCCGCAACGCATTAAGCATTATGTTCGTATCATCGCTCAGAAGCGCACCACGAATAACCGACTTCCCCTTCGCCAGGGCGGCACACAAAAACGCCCGGTTGGTGATGGACTTGGAACCGGGAAGCGTGAGCTCAAGATCAAGCGCCTGCGGAAAAGGAATGACTTCTCTAAACATTATAATTTATTAATTTATTACGCTCTATCCGCTCACGCGGGCTACGCTTTTACCAGTTTATTGTCACATCCTAATAATAAACTAATAAAAAGTAAGG
Source organism: Candidatus Peregrinibacteria bacterium CG_4_10_14_0_2_um_filter_43_11 (assembly GCA_002792495.1). Taxonomy (GTDB): domain Bacteria; phylum Patescibacteriota; class Gracilibacteria; order UM-FILTER-43-11; family UM-FILTER-43-11; genus UM-FILTER-43-11. Next base: position 1,015 of record PFOK01000127.1, read on the forward strand.
AATAAACCAATAAATTAATAAGTGGCAAGCAACGGTGCCAACGCTGTAAAAAGCAAAGTGGCAATCGCCACATAAACGACAATTTTGATAATTTTTTTATTGTCTCTCATTCTTGATGATTAAAAATGAATAAATTAAAAACTATTGAAGGACATCACCTGCCGCCACAATAACATCGGTATACACACTCACATTGTTTTTACTATCCGAAACCTCTAAGGTAATTGTGTACGTACCCGGCTGTTCAAAGGTGTGAGCCGGCTTATGGCTGGAACTTTTGACCCCATCACCGAAATCCCAGCTGAACTTCGCGATAGAACCCGTGGAACATTTGGGATCAAAGGTAACGCTCAAAGGCGCCGCGCCATCATGACGGCTGGACTCAAAGCAGGCACTCAGAGGAATTTCGCGGACAAAAATTTGCTTGGTCACCTCAGCGTTTTCACTCATGTTGGTCAAAACCTTGAGCACAACGGAATAAACCCCCACCGTGGAGTATTTGTGAGTGAGTGTAGCCCCCGTGATACTCTTGGGCGAACCGTCACCGAAATCCCATTCATAACTCACCACCTTTCCGTTAGAAGCGCTGGACTTGGAACCGTCAAATGTGACCAGCAAAGGCACACTGCCCTCTTCGGGGTCGGCATTGATGACGGCCAAAACACCCGGTTCAATCACTTTAACCATGAGCATGGACTGAGAAACCTGAGCGGTGCTATCGCGAACCGTTAAAGTAACCAAAAAGGTACCGGCAGCATCAAACACATGTTCCACTTTCGCGCCCTGCTGATCGACCGCATCATCACCGTTAAAATCCCATTCAAAGTCGATGATGTCATTGTCTTTATCCGTGGATTTGGAGGCATCAAACACCACTTTAAGAGGTAATACGCCTGAAAGTTCGTCGGAAGATCCAATCGCGGGAACGGTTTTGATCTGAGCTTTTGGCGGAGAAGAAATAGACTGAACTTCCACAGCCACGATCTCTTTGTCGGTTTTTCCGGAATCTTCGGTAATCACCAGAGTGACATTGAAAAGCCCTGACGTATTATAAACATGGGTTACGCTTTTGCCGGTCTGTAATCCGGAACCGTCGCCAAAATCCCATTCATATCCGGTAACCGTACCCTTTAAACTGGTGGACTTGCCCGCATCGAAACGAACGGAAAACGGAACAACGCCCTTGAGCCCGGGAACCGCGTCGATTTTGGCATCGAGCAAAGGAACATCGCTTTCTGTAATAGGGATTTCACGGTAATAATTTTCGACATTATTGCTCGAATCGATCAAGCGCAAATGAACGTTGTACGTGCCTATTTTTTCAAACGTGAAACGTGGCCACTTGTTATCAGGGCCAGTCAGATCGTAAACACCATCTCCGTCAAAATCCCAATCCATACTCTGGAGCTTCAACCCGCCGGGTAAAAGACCGGACGCGTCGAACTGAACCGCTAAAGGCGCTGTACCGGTAGAAGGTTCGGCGGCAAAAACCGCGTTCTGAATCACAAAAGGCAGAGTATAAACCCGAGCCTTCGCTTCGCCGACCACCTGAACCTGCAAACCGATCTCGTAAGTACCGCGACGTTCGTACAGACGGGTGACTTCTCCGTCGGCGGGCATGGGGGTTTCAAATTCCCCATTGCCATCCAGATCCCACAGGGCGGATGCCACGGAAAGACGGCTTTGCCGGAGGGCTTTTTTGATATTAACGGCGTTGAACGTCATTTCGACCGGCGCCTGAAGATCGCTTAAATTGGTAGGCGAAACCACCACGATTTTGGCCACCACTCTTTCGGCAGTGACCTCCAGCCGATTGATGAAGTTGAATAAAAAGAACCAGATGAAAAGAACAATCACAAAGGGAATCAAGCTGAAAAACGCCATTTTGATTCCCGCCATGCGGGCGGCACTATCCCCTTTTTTGGCACCCGCCATGCGGAAGAAACCGATCACCATGAGCGCGAAAAGCAGGAGCGAAAGAAATCCGAACGAAAGATTAATGACGGTGAGTAAAAACCCACGAATGGCACCCGGAGCCAGACCAAAAGCGGCAATCACGGCGTTATCCCCGCCTCCGCGAGACATGACTAAAACCATGAGGGAGATGAAAAGAACAAACAAAAGGAGTAAAAAACCGGAACAGCCGAGCAAAAACCGTAAATTTTTATTTTTCTTCACGGGTTCTTTGCCTATTTTCTTAGGGGCGTTCGGATCGGATTTTTTAAGGGGTATCGGAATCGGAACGGGTGTTTGAGGAAGTTTTTCCGAAGAAGACTTTGCATCAGCCTCGTCACGCGGACGATTGACAGAAACATTTTCAAGTTCCGGATTCACCGGTTTTTGCTCGTCGGGAACAGAGCCTTCCGAATGAGAATCGGAAGAAGAATTCTGGAAATTATTTTGATTTTCTTCTGGCATTGGTTTGTATTTATTTTTTACTTGAAGGTATTGTAGCAAAAACACAGAAATCAAACAACTTTACTAATTTGTAATTCGTAATTCGTAATTGTATTATGAGTACATAATAAAATCCCATGCTCATCGATTATCATCTTCACAATCATTTTTCACCGGATAGCCAAACCGAAACCGTCGAACTCCTAAAGCGTGCCCAGGATCAGGGAATGCGCGAAATTTGCATCACCAATCACGCGGAATGGTTTACGATGGAAAACTGGCATGGCGTTTTTGAATTGAATGAAGCTATTCAGCGATTCAGTGACGTAGAAAGCGAAATCGATCATATTCAGCCTCAGTTTTTCGACATTCCCATTAAACTGGGAACGGAATTAACGTATAGCCCGGATGACCTTGTCGCCATTGAACAATTTCTTGGAATCATTGATTTTGACTTCGTTTTAGGTTCTGTTCATGACATTGATGACATTATTATAAACAGTCACAAAGACGAAGTGCGCTATTTTCCCGGGAAGTCGGAAGAAGAAGCATATCTGCCTTATTTTCAGCAATTACGCGATCTTGCGGAATGGGGTCAGTGTGATGTGATCGCCCATTTTGATACCATTAAAAAATATGGTCACAAATATTACGGCCCCTTTGAGCCGGAAAAATACAAACGACTGATTATTTCCGTTCTGGAAGTGATGAAAAAGAATGGAATAGGGCTGGAGATAAACAGCAATTGCCTGCACGACAAATGCCAAGAACTATTCCCCCATCCCACCATTTTAAAATGGGCACTGGAAGTAGGAATCGAATATTTCACGCTTGGGTCCGACGCGCACAGCCCGGAAGAAGTGAGCCGGCATATCGCAGAATCAATGGAAATGGTAAAAACGATAGGATTAAAACAGATAACAACGTATGAAAAAAGGAAGCCGATTCTGCATTCAATTTAAAGGACAAAGGAGATTCCGTATCAAGCCACAAGGTGGCCCCCTTGGGGTACGGAATGACGAAAATAATTCGCGACGGAGTGCGGCCATAGCCCGCAATTGACCTAATTGCACTAATTGACCTCGCGACGGAGTGGGGTTGTACCCCGCTTCGGAGCCCAGTACAACTGAACTCCTTCGCGAAAATTCAGCATTCAATAAACCGATATAGCAATTGCTAAAAACAAAAAAAATCATAACCGGCCTACTAAAAAAAGCGGATATTCAAATAAATGGCCAACGGGAGTGGGACATTCAGGTTCATGATGAACGTTTTTATTCAAGCGTTTTTTGGGGGGATTCCTTAGCACTTGGCGAGAGTTACATGAAAAAATGGTGGGATTGCAACAAACTCGACCTGTTTTTTGAAAAAATAATGGAGGCGAGTATTAACAAGCGGGTCAATCATCACAAATGGCTTTTGAAATTAAAATCAATTTTATTCAATCTTCAATCCACGCTCCGATCAAAAGAAGTCATCGATAAACATTATGACCTCGATTACGAGTTATTTTCAACATTTTTGGATCCATACAATCAATATACATGTGGCTATTTTAAAAACACGACGGATCTGGACACGGCTCAAATTCAGAAAATGGATTTGATCTGTAAAAAACTGCAAATCAAACCCGGAGAAAAGGTGTTGGATATTGGTTGTGGCTGGGGCGGTTTTGCCAAATATGCCGCCGAGCATTACGGCTGTCATGTAACGGGAATCACGATTTCGGAAAAGCAGGCAGAGTATGCCAGACAATTCACAAAAGGACTCCCCGTGACGATTCTTAAACAGGATTACCGAGAGTTAAAAGGCAAGTTTGATAAAATCGTCATCGCGGGAATGATTGAGCATGTGGGTTACAAAAACTACCGAAAATTGATAAAAATCGTGAACAACTGCCTGAAGGAGGATGGGTTGTTTTTATTGCATACCATCGGTCAAAATCATACATCTACACACGGGAATCCTTGGGTGAATAAATATATTTTCCCGAACGGGATGACGCCCTCTGTCAAACAAATCACAACCGCGTACGAAAGTATTTTTACCCTGGAAGACTGGCATAACTTTGGCCTTTATTACGCAGACACGCTAATGGCATGGGATGAAAAGTTTCAAAAAAACTGGCCCAAAATTGCGCCCGAATATTCCGAAACGTTTTACCGGATGTGGCGTTATTATTTAACGAGTTACGCCGCCGCCTTTAAGACTCATCAACTGCAGTTATGGCAGATTGTATTTAGTAAAGGGGGAGATAAAAAAGTGTATGAATCGGTACGATGAACCCTTGAGAAAATTAGAAAAATGGACATTCGATCCTATTTATTTTAGAATGAGCCCATTTCTTTTTCATACCCCCCCTCCCATGCCCCGAAAACCCAGACAACCTACTGTAACGACAAATTAATTTTCAGATATAATATTTACTCATTTTCCGGTCCGCCTTCTCCTTCGTAA
>PFOK01000164.1 GCA_002792495.1 Candidatus Peregrinibacteria bacterium CG_4_10_14_0_2_um_filter_43_11
TTAATGACATTCACGCATCACTTTTTAAAGGTTTCAGGGTACATTTCTCAATGGATTCCTTTTACCGTTTAGGGTACATTTAGATTTGGACAAGACTAGCGGTAGACTTCATTATTTCGACTGGTATACTGCTTACTGCTGAACCCTGAGCACTGATTATCAATTAATTAAAAATATCATGATCAAACGCGCCCTCATCTCTGTTTCCAATAAAAACGGTGTCGTTGCCTTTGCCGCAAAATTATACGCGAGAGGCATCGAAATTTTATCCACAGGAGGCACAGCGAAATTACTGCGTGAAAACGGAATAGACGCGGTGGATGTTAGCCAATTCACAGGAAGCCCGGAAATGATGGATGGTCGGGTAAAAACACTGCATCCAAAAATTCACGGAGGGCTATTAGCCATACGTGACAATACGGATCACATGAAGGCGGCACAGGAAAATGGAATCGGATTAATCGACCTAGTTGTCGTCAATCTTTATCCTTTTAAAGAAACAATCGGCAAACCAAACGTAACAGAAGAAGAGGCCATTGAACAAATCGACATTGGTGGCCCAAGCATGTTAAGGAGCGCCGCAAAAAACTTTCGCTCTGTAACCGTCGTGACCGAACCGGAAGACTACGAAACGGTAATCGCGGAAATTGAAGCAAGCGGAGATACAACACCGGAAACCCGTCGAAAACTGGCTGAAAAGGTTTTTTTAAAAACCGCTGAATACGACACGATGATCGCCAATTATCTCACAGGAGGAAAGATCACCACCATTCTGGCCAAAAAAATAACGGATTTACGGTATGGTGAAAATCCTCATCAAAAAGCCGCGTTTTATTCGGAGCAACCGCACGACGGAGCCTGCATTCCCCGTGCCATAATTCATCAGGGAAAGGAGCTTTCATACAACAACATTATGGACGCAGATGCCGCACTGAATATTGTGCGTGAATTTAAAAAACCCGCTGTTACGTTTGTAAAACACGCGAACCCCTGTGGCGCGGCGGTATCCAACACCCTTAACGACGCGTTCATCAACGCTTACGAATGCGATCCAAAATCGGCGTTTGGCGGAATCATTGCGTTTAACGAAACCTGCACAGCCGACTTGGCTGAAGTGATTATGGGAAAGTTTTTTGAAATCGTGTTGGCTCCGACCTTTGAACCAAAAGCGTTAGAAATCTTTAAAACAAAACCGGATTTACGTGTACTAGAAGTGGGTTCGATTCATGAAACACCCCCCTACAAAACCTATCGAAAAGTAAGTGGAGGGCTACTGGTTCAGGATGCGAACATTAAAAAAATCACGCGTGAAGAATTAAAAATGGTAACCAACAAAAAACCGACGGAACAGGAAATCAAGGATCTTTTATTCGGATGGCGTGTTATCAAGCACGTAAAATCCAACGCGATCCTATTTGCCAAGCAGGGCATGACGGTCGGAATAGGCGCCGGACAAATGAGTCGGGTGGATTCTGTGGAACTGGGAATTAAAAAGGCCGGAGGACGTGAGAAAGGTTCTGTTATGATTTCGGACGCCTTCTTTCCTTTTGCCGATTCCATCGACGCGGCCGCGAAAGCGGGAATAACCGCCATCATTCAACCGGGAGGCTCCAAACGGGATGAAGAAGTGATCAACGCGGCAAATAAACACGGTATAGCCATGGTCTTTACAGGCTCCCGCGCTTTTTTGCATTAGATCAGCTATCACTAGATCCGTTGATCCTTGATCTTGTGATTTCATGAACACTGATTTCATGATCCCAGATCTAATGTATAATACCGTCATGAATCTGATCGAAAAAATCGAAGAAGCCATGGCGCAAATAAAGCCACACCCTCAAAAAATAGTGGTGGGGGTTTCGGGTGGCGCGGACAGTATTTGTCTAGCCATGGCACTCAAAGAACTGGATTACACAATCATCATTGCACATCTAAACCATAGTCTGCGAGGCAAGGCCAGTGATGAGGACGAAACATTCGTAAAACAATTCGCGGAACAGTTGAAAGTACCCTATGAAACAAGGAAGGTCTCTCTTCCTAAAAAAGGAAATCTGGAGGCTCTAGGGCGAGAAGCACGTTATGATTTTTTGGAAGACATCAGTGATAAATATCAGGCAAATCATATCGCGGTAGCCCACCACGAAAACGATCAAATCGAAACGATATTAATGAACATTCATCGCGGAGCGGGGTTACGCGGAGCAAGGGGTATGCAACTGGAATCGGAAAACATCATTCGCCCCATGTTAAAAATCAGAAAAAGCGAAATTCTCGATTTCCTGGAAAGCAAAAAACAACCCTATCGTCACGACAAAAGCAATGATGATCAAAGGTATTTAAGAAACAGAATTCGTCATTTCGTCATTCCGGAATTCAAAGAAAAAGATCCGTTTTTTGAAACCCATTTGCTCAACGAAAGTGAGCGGGCACGGGGGCAATTGATACTCATTGAGCAAACCGCGGAAGAATGGAGGCAGAAAGAAATAAAAAATAGCCGATTCAACCGGGAACGGTTTCGACTCTTAAAAACACCGGTAAAAACCGAGGTAATCATTCAATTATTCGGAAAAAAGGATTTATACAGAAAAAATATTCACCAACTAACTCAATTTATTGAAAGTGGAAAAACCGGAAAACAAATGACCAAAAAAAATGTCACTTTGGTCATCGAATATGACGAAATTAAAATCGTAAAATACAACGAAATTCGCCCGAGCAAAGGAAGGGAGCCATCAGCACAACAAAAGCCGGAAAAGAAGAAGATCACCAAAGCGGGAATTAGATGGTTTGATTGGGAGATTAAAAGCTCGGCTAAAACAGCCGTTTACGTACGCTCATGGAAAAAAGGAGACTCCTTTCAGCCAAACGGAATGAAAGGAAGCAAAAAATTACAGGATTTTTTTGTGGATCAAAAAATACCAAAAAATGAACGTCAGGAAGTGCCGATCATTGTAGATGAGGCGGATATGATTCTGAGCATTGGCACTCTCCGCCTTAGTAAAAAAGGGCTTGCAATAAAGGATAAATTAACTATTGATAAAATCAAAAATTAATGTATAATATAATTATGAAAAAACGACTCTTCATCATAGGCATGATTTTATTATCCATTCTTTTGAGCCCAAAAGCACAGGCGATGGATGTATCGGAACGCACAACGATCGAAAAAATACCCGCGCTTTTGAATTTCGTCATCACACGCCCAAGCGACCAAACGCAATGGCTGATCAAAATGGAAAAAGGATGTTCCAACTTCAAAGAAGGTCAAGAAGTTCAATTGGTCATGCGGGAAGCGTTGAATGGAAACAACGACTATTTGAAAGTCGATAATCAACCTGCCTGCGGTATAGAAAAAGCGTATCAATTTAACGGGGAATTACTGGTGGATTACGCCTACAACAACGAAGCACAAGTCATTGATGAAAAAGAACGGCATTATTCCATTTTTCATGTCATGGGCTGTGCCCAGTTGAGAAGTCATTTACAGGAAAAAGTGTATGTTTTAAGGCAAGGGGATGAACTCAATGAAGGGGATATTCTTTTTGTTCCGGGGGACCCCGACCAATGTTCTATTCGGTTGGTCGAAAAATTACCCGCACCAAAAAAGGAAGCGGAAGACCCAAATAAGGATACTAAAAGGCCAACTCGCGTGGCCAATGTAAGAGCGATTCCTCAAAACGGACAGGCATTTGTGTATTGGCATAGCGCCGAAGACAATGTGGGCATAGATCACTATGTTGTCAGTTACTCCAAATACCGCAGTGATCCAAAAAACATTATGACAGGCAGCGCCGAAAATCAGACCGTGAGTACCGATACCAAAATGACCATCAAGGGACTGGAAAACGATCAAATGTATTATTTTTATATCCTGGCGGTAGACACAAGTGGAAACGAAAGTTCTTTTTGGAGCCCCTCCGCCAGCACTTTTGTCAAAAGCTCCATCATGCCCGCACCGGTGGTCAACACGCAAGGACCGAAACTGAATCTACACAAAGTGAATGAAACAAAAACGTCCATCACATTTGAGTGGGATAATCCCCCCACAACAACACGATACCTCGTCACATTAAGGACAATAACGCGGAAGAGTAAAATAACCGATTTTGGCTTCAATGAATATGCGAGCACACGCATAAAAATTCTAAAAACCCCTTCGCGAAGAGGAAAGAATCTGGAATTAAAAGTCAGCGCGTTCAATACAAAGGATTTCATCGGCGAAGAAACGATGGAATTCCGGTTCTAACGACAATGTATACCAATTTTCCAAACCCCTTTCTCGCGAAAGGCCGGAATTGTTTGTCGTTTTGCCTTATTAAGAAGAATCTTAAGAAGCTGTTTTTCTTTTTTCGAATAATCGGCCAAAGAAATTATTTTTTTACCTTTTAAATAAGCGATTCTTTTATGAAAAGATTCTAAAAGTGCCAAAGAAACAACTTTGTCCATAATGGCTGTCTTTTTTTTATTGCTATTCCGGTACTCATCAAAAGATTGGTAATAAACCGCTTTTTCTTTATCACGAATAATAATCGGCGGAAAACCAAATTGCATCAGTTGATAGTTGAGTAACACACGTCCTATTCTGCCATTACCATCACAAAATGGATGAATGTGTTCAAACTCCAAGTGAAATTTAGAAATTCTTTCAATAATATATCCCATATGAGCGCTTGAATACTCCAGGAGCAAGGCATCAATCATGGATTCGATATGCTCCGGAGCAGGGGCAATATACATTCCCACACGAACATATTCATTCCGCCCCCTAAAACGTCCCGCAATGTCCTCATTGATATTGTGAATGAGCATTTTATGTAAAAACAAAATAAGCTCATTATCAATATTTTTAGTACTTATCTTTTTTTTGATGTATTCAAAAACAAACGCTAAATTTTTAGCCTCAAAAACCTCTCTCACTGAAACGTTACGGGGAACCTCCATATCCAACAGAATTTTTTCCGTTTCGGAAATAGTAAGCGTTGAATTTTCGATCGCATTGGAATTGTAAACGGACTCCGGCAATTCAGTCTCAGACACAATATCCAGAAGAGATTCTTTATTCTTCCTCAAAGAATCGTATTCCCGTTTTAATGAGTTGATCTTTTGTTTAACTTCTTTCGAGATAGGCATATTTAAAAATAACGTGAATTTATACAACAATTATAGCAAATTCACGCCAAAATGTAAATAGAACGTGAATTTTGAGTAAAAATAGACTAAATTCACGGTATATAATACTACCGAGATTTATTTTCTTTTTCGACCTCCTTTAATACCTCAAAAAATAATGTGTTTGCCTTATCCAAATTCATGTTAATTTCGGAAACTGAATTGACCTTGTATAAATCTTCCAACTGCAAAAAGACATCATGAGGAAGATCGCGTTTGATGTGCTTTAATCCGAATTCACGTTTGGTTGGCTCGTATCGGATGCGAAGCAATTCAACCAACGGGTCAAGAACAAGGGGGCGATAATAGGAAACGGCCTCCAAAAAATTATTGCGCTTCACCTCTTTTTTAACCCAAGCCGAAAAGAAGGGAAATGTCTTTTTCAATTCCTCAACGCGATTTTTCTGACCGTCCCGGAACTTCGTTTCATCCAAATCACGAAATGCAACAACGCCTTTTTTGTCAAAAATTATTTTTGCTTCTTCATCCTTACTTCCTTTGGTAAACCAAAATTCACGACTATGACTCTGAATACAAACATCAATAATGAGAAATTCTGAAGTACCCTGAAGATGAAAAAAATTCTGACGAATTTTGGGGTGAGGATGTTCGACTTCATGCTCAAAATCCAAAGGGGCTATTTGAGATAAAACCGCATGAATTTGTTCCATGACGACACTTTCATGACCGTCTTGCACATCAAGCCATATATCGATATCTGAATAATCGTCAACCGTATTAAGAGCATCCGCACCTTCCAGCCAAAAAGCAAAAATAAATGGATCAACTTTAAGTTCGTCTGCCAGTTTTTTAATGATTTGCTCTCTGTTTATTAACATAAAAAATGATCCATTATTCAAAAAATACCCAATACCAATTTCCATCGGGCTTGAGTAAGAAGGTATTTTCATCATCATGGCAAACATAACCGGAAAACCGAAAAGCGGAATCCGAATTTTCATCGTATTGCTGAGCTAAATCCGCATCCGTCGCGACATGAACAAAATGGACAAGCCCCGTCCTTTCATGAAGGGAAAAATCGGTAAACGGACACTCCCCCGCTTTGAATTGAGAACGAAATTGATGAAGAAGCTGTTCTTTTTTCACATGATCCAAAGTATTTTCAATCTCGATGACCGCGGGGGCAATCAATTGTGAATCAATAAAATGCTGATAAGGACCATAAGCACGATTGCCAACGAGAACAATAACCGTATAAAGAAAAAAGGAGAAGAAAATATAAAAATAATTATACAGTCGTTTTTCAATCGTCAGCTTGATCGAACGACGCGCCATGATGAAATAAACCAAAATCATGATCAAGGGAAGGCCAAGAGTCAGCCCTTTGAGGGCGGGAGTTGCGGAATACAGGATTTTTAACAAAGAAGTGTTGAAAAAGATAACAATCACAAAAACCGCGATACTGAAGTAAGCTAAAAATTGAATCCACAATGGATGATGAACATGGGCGCGAATAACGGTGTCGATAAAAAACTTCCAATATCGTCTCACGAGATGATTCAACCCGTAAATCAGTAAAAGTTCCGCAATAGAAAAAACAATGAAAAAAACGATGAGAAAAAGAACGGTGGAGAAAAAATAGGAACCAAAAAACATAAAGATGTAAAAACAATATCACGTTCAGGGTAACGTTTTTTATAAAAGGGGGCAATAACGATTTGCACTGGAGTACGCTCCGGGGTTACAATAGAGACAATTAATCAAAGCCCCATGATCAAAGCGCTATTAAAACTTCTCCTCATCATCGTCGTCCTCTATATCGCCATGCAAGTTCCATTTGTCAATAAGCATGTCAACGATTTAAAGACCAGTATTTTAGATAAGGCAAATAACATTACAACCGAATACAACCGTGTAAAAACCGAAGTGAACGATGTAAAAGAAACGATCAATGACATTCAGGAAAAAGTGGGAGACGCCAAGAAAAACTTAACTGAATTTAAGGATAAGGTAGTAGAAACCAAAGAGGCCGTTACAAATGCCGCGGATAAAATCGGTAAAGTGGTCAACAGCGTTGATACCATGTTGGGCGGCGATACAGAGCAAACACCAACAGAGCAAACAACGGAACAAAAATGATCAGTCTTTGAGAGAAGAAAAAAGAATACTCAACGCGGCAATAGCGGCTGTTTCGGTGCGCAAAATACGTGGCCCCAAACTGAATAAATGGACTTTGGATTTTTCCGCAAGCACAATTTCGCGGTTAGAAAATCCTCCTTCCGGTCCGATTATGATTTGAACGGAAGAACTTTTTAAAGTTTTTTGATAATCGCCCAAATAGTCTTTTCCTTCCATCTCATAAGCCAAATAACCATTCGTTACTTCTTTTAAAACCGCTTCCAGGGGAATGGGATGATGGACAACAGGAACCCTCAGGCGACCACTTTGTTCCGTGGCTTCGGTGGCAATCGTCACAAGACGATCAAATTTGCTCAGGCGTCGATTTTCCGTACGCTCGGTGATAAGAGGATAAACATGGGAAACGCCAAGCTCGGTTGCCTTTTGAATCACCCACTCAAAAAGCGCTGTCTTTTTGGGAACAGCCTGATACAAACTCACCTCAGTGGCAGACTCGGTCTTACAATCTATTTTCTCAATCATTTGTGCCAATATCTGGTGACGATCAATTTCAAGAATTTCAAGAGAGTGCTCCCCTTTCTCGTCATTAAAAATACTAAATCGATCTCCGGATTTCATGCGCAAAACACGATTAAGCTGATGCAGCAAGCGTGGATCTTTTAGGGTAAGAATATCTTTTTTAATATCCGGTGAAAAAAGGTAAAAACGATGCATAATCTTGAATTCAAGATTTAAAATTAAACGATTCAAGATTAATTTTGAATAGCAAAGCGTTCAAAATCTTGAATCTTGAATAAGAAATTTACTTTATGTAAATTTTTCGCGGTTTCGCCCCATTCGTTGGCCCAATCACGCCCCTCTCTTCCAGAATATCCAAAATACGGGCGGCACGAGCATAACCAACACTAAGGCGACGCTGTAGCAAAGAAGCGGACGCTTTACCGGTTTCTTTGATGATGACGAGAGCATCTTCACATAATGTATCCTGATTTGTATCTCCGGAACTACCCACTCTCACCCCATCCGAATCTTCTTCATCGATATTGACGCTTGAAGTAATCTCCTGAAGATAGGCAGGTTCGGAAGTGAGTTTTACACGATTGGTAACGCGCTCGATCTCTTTGCTGGAAACATAAACCCCCTGAACGCGAATCGAACGACTCATATTCCCGGGCAAATACAGCATGTCCCCCATTCCCAATAAGTCTTCGGCACCAACGGAATCAATGATTGTACGTGAATCCACACCCGAGGTGACCGTAAAGGCAATGCGTGTGGGAATATTCGCTTTAATAACCCCCGTGATCACATCCACGCTAGGACGCTGTGTCGCGACGATAAGATGCATTCCCACCGCACGCGCCATCTGAGCAATACGACAAATCAGAGCCTCCGTTTCTTTTTTACTCGCCTGCATCATCAAATCGGCCAATTCATCAATAACAATGACGATTTTATAAAGAGGCTTTGGCTCGGCGGCATTGTATTCTTCAATATTGCGATATCGTTTTTCCGCCAACTCTTTATAGCGACGATGCATCTCCGCCACAGCCCATTTGAGCGCCGCGTGAGCTTTAAAAGGATCGGTAATTACCGGCGTGAGCAAATGGGGAATACCGTTGTATGAAGTCAATTCAACGCGCTTGGGATCCACCATAATGAACCGCAGTTCCTGAGGGGAATTTTGGTAAAGTAAAGAAAGTAAAAAAGTGTTCATACCCACCGATTTACCCGAACCGGTCGCCCCGGCGATGAGCAGATGAGGCATGCTTGCCAAATCGTCGATAACGGGAACACCACTAACATCACGCCCGACCGGTAGACGTAATTTTGAATTCAAGCTCAAAAATTCACCGCTCTCCAAAATTTCACGCAAATGAACGACCATTCGCTTTTCATTGGGGACTTCTATTCCCACCAATGGCTTCCCGGGGATAGGCGCCTCAATACGAATGGATTTCGCGGCCAAAGCAAGAGCCAGATCATTTTTTAATACGGTGATTTTATTCAGTTTAATCCCCTCATGAGGCTGGAGAGTATATTGAACAACGGTCGGGCCGATATTCACATCTCTCATGGTCACATCGATGTTGAACTGGGATAGTTTTTCCCGAATCTTCTCCGCGTTCGCCTTGAGTACCTTATCACTCACATACACTTCGGAGCTCGCGGAACTCAACAAATCCAGAGGGGGTAATTCCCAGCCTGTATAATCAACATCATTGTTATCGAAAATTTCCGCGGAAGGCTCTGTTTTTTTGACCGAAGAAGGTTTGTGGATAGTGGCTGTATCCTTTTCCACCTTCTGTTCTTCTTTTTTAGGTTCAGAATTCTGTTTGTCTTCCGCCTTCCCAATCAAAGGCTTAACAATATTCAATTCTTCATTGTCACCAAGCTGCAGAGCATTTTTATTCAAAGCAAGACGACGACGACCCCCTTCCACTTTTCGCTCAGGCATGAAAATAGAAAAAATTCCCGAAAAAGAAACCTCAAAAGTGATCAAAATACCAACGATCAAAATGGAAATAAGAATAACGCGCGCGCCGATATCGGATATAAAAATACGAAGCAAGACGGAGGAAAGAAAGCCCACATACCCGCCAAAAATTTCAACATTTTCGAGCATGGAATCCAGAGGGGTTCGCATGTGAATGAGACCCAGAGCGGAAAATAACAACAAGCCGATCCCTAAAAAACGGGTGGCATTCAAGCGAATTTGACGAGACACAAAAAGGGTAATTCCGAACCCCAAAAACAATAAAGGAAGAATAAAAGTGCCAATGCCGAAAATCAAACGCAGATAATGATTGAGAAAATCCCCCAAAACACCCGCGCGTCCTGTGACAATGAGATAAAAAACAATCGCCAATCCCAAATAAATGACCGCCCCCACCTCGCGAGCGATATGAGATTCCAGCTCAATCTTAAATTCCGGATGCCTCAGGCGGGCCGAACGAATTTTTTTACGGGATTTCATTATTTTTTTATTTTAAAACCACTCAACAGTGTAACAAAAAGAACCCCTGAATTGCAAAATGAACTTCCGGCAGTAAGTTTCTGGGCACAAAGATCGTTACCCACTTCCGGCAAAGTAGTCCTCAGATAAGCTGAAAATCCTTGCGCCGGATTTCAGTTGTACTGGGGATCAGGAAATTTTTGGTTGGAATTTCTGCGCCGGAGTTCAGTTGCACTGGACTTCGACGCAACCCCGGTACAAAAACCATTGATTTTAGAATGAAAATATGTTAGAATTAAATGATATTTTTAGAAAAAAACATGACCAAACACTTTCGTACCCATCACTACGTTTTACTCGGATTAATGACCGCCGTCATGATGACGTTGGGAACAACCATGTTTTTTAATCAATCAGTGGACGGATTAACGGCAGCGGCAAATGAGAAAGAAATACTGAGCATAATGCACAAACGTTACAATCTGGAAGATCCGGATATCGCCATGAATAAAAATGGAGATATTGTGATCGTATGGCAAGAAAAACGGGGGAAGGATTATGATGTTTATGCCGTTAAAACCCATGCCAGCCACAATGTGCTCGAACGTCCTTTTCAAGTAAATACTTATAGCGTCAATAGCCAAAAACAACCCCAAATAACCATGAACGAAAATGGTGATTTTACAGTGATATGGGAAAGCTTTGGACAAGACGGAAGCGGATCCGGCATTTATGGTCAACAATTTACCGATAAAGGGGAAAAAAGCGGAAGTGAATTCCTGATCAATACCACGCGGGAACACAATCAAAATGAAGCCAATATCAGCATGAATAATGCGGGAGAATTTGTGGTGACCTGGCTGAGTGATTTAAAACTGAGGGGAACCCGGGGAGTTTTTTTACAAAAATTCAACGCGACAGGAAACCTTGTTGGCAAAGAAACGCGCGTGGATACCAATGAATACAAAGTCAAAGATGATTATGCAGGATTGAGTAAGCCGAATGTGGCGATCACAAACGAAAAAAAAGTAATGGTGGCATGGCAAATGATGAACAATGAAACATGGAATATTTATAAAAGAAATTTTGATTGGGAGGGAAATATTCTGGACAAAGAACAGATTGCAGTACCCGCAAAACAAGAGGGAAATCAAATGAATCCTGCCATCATGGCGTTCAACGAAACTCAATTTTTTGTAGTGTGGGAAAAAGACCTGCAATGGACCCAGTACAAAGACCTTGATTTAAAGAAGGAAAGCATTCAGGGGCAAATATTTGACAATAAAGGAAACAAAATTCTCAGTCCAATCGATGTTAAAAAGGGCGATTTTGATAGCCACAATGAGCCAAGACCCATGGCAACAACGGAAGGGGCAATGGTGATATGGCAAAGCAGAACAAAAGCCGAAAAAGAAAATGCGGACGAACAATATCGAAAAAACATGTGGGCCATCATGTTTCAAAAGGTCAAAACCAATGCCACACTGGTAGGAGACACTGAACAATTGGATACGAATGAAGATCAACCTTATTCACGGACAAGGGTGGCTTCCAATCAAAGGGATATAGTCGGGATTATATGGAAAGGAAAATATCCAAAAAAAACGCAAAGCATCATTAACTTCAGGAGACTCACAATAGAAAAAACCCCGGATATAATCGTAAATCCACTGAGTATTTTGAATAAAAAAAAGAATTAAGCACGAGATAGAAAATACTTATGCGCCTCATGCCAACTCAAAAATACCAACGCTCCGAGAATCGGAAAGAGCCAGTCTTGTAACGAAAGGGAGGCAAATCCAAACCATATCGAAACAGACGGAACGTAAATAAGAATAGAGATAGCGATCAAAGAAATCAGGAATGAACCCCATAACTGAATATTGGTGAATAAGTATTCCGTAAAAATAGTGCGGTTCGTCCGACGTGAAAGGATATTCATGAATTGACATAAAATGATCGCGCCATAAGCCGCGGCACGACCTGACTCAACGGTACGGGTTCCGAACAAATAGACCATAATAAAAGCAAAAAAACCGGCCGCCCCCATCCAGAATCCATAAAAAATCAGATTGATAAGACTTTTACGATTGATGATGTGCTCGTTTAAATCACGAGGGGGGAGAGACATAAGAGAGCGCTCCGCGGAATCAAACGTAAGTGCGGTCAAAGGAAGCATTTCCCCCACCAAATCAACCGCCAAAATCTGAACCGCGGTGATAGGAGCCGGCAACCCGAATACGATTCCAATGAACCCGAGAAGTACACAGGTCAATTCACCATTATTGGAAGTGACGGAAGAAAGAATCGTTTTTTTGAGATTCTGAAAAATGGTTCTCCCTTCGCGAATGACTGTAACCAGCGTGGAAAAGTTGTCATCCAGGAGTACGATTTCTGAAGCCTCTTTGGCCACCTCAGAACCGAGTTTACCCATAGAAACGCCGATATCCGCCCTTTTTAAGCTCAGCGTATCATTCACCCCATCACCCGTAACAGCCACCACATTTCCCATGTCGGAAAGTAAAGTGACAATGCGGTATTTGTCATCCGGAGAAACACGGGCAAAAACGATGGATTGTTTCTTAAGATGCTCCTTCAAAGCCTCATCAGTGAAATTCTTGATATCATCTCCTGTAAAAACAGACAGCTCATCCGTGCCGTTTTTCATGCCAATTTTTTCCGCGATAGCCTTCGCGGTGATGGCATTGTCTCCCGTAATCATCATGATGCGAATGTGCGCGTCATACGCTGCCTGAATTGCCTCGGGGACACCGGCACGCGGAGGATCCATCATGGTGACAAACCCGGCAAACACAAAATCGGCTTCCGTGCTTTCAATTGAAAATTCTTCTTTGACATCCGAAAAATCACGATAAGCAAGGGCGATCACCCGAAGAGACTTTTTGCTGTAAGATTCCGCCTCTTTAAGAATGGTTTTTTTAAGTTCTTCGGTCAGAGCGAAAATTTCGCCGGTTTGATTCAACCGAGAACAAACGGACAAAACCGATTCGACCCCTCCCTTCATGTAAGCAATGGTTTTTCCATTGTGTTCACGAACAATAGTCATGCGCTTGCGGTCGCTATCGAAAGGAATTTCGGCAATACGCGGAAAACGGGTTTCAAGGTCGCTGAGGTCAAGTCCTGCTTTCATGGCCAACGTACAAAAAGCCGCTTCTGTGGGGTCACCGACGGCATACCACCCTTTGTGTTCCGCATCCGGAGGAAGGACGCGACCGTTGGAAGCCAAAAAACCATCCTGAAAAAATTGCTTGATGGAAAGTAAATTTTCGTGAGAAACGGGTTGACCGGACTCGTCCAAAACAGCACCCGTTGGCTCATAGCCGTCTCCGGAAACACGAAAGCGGTGATTCATTAAAAAACAATCAAGAATCGTCATTTCATTTTTGGTGATCGTACCGGTTTTATCCGAACAAATCACCATGGTGGATCCCAGTGTTTCGACGGAAGATAACTTTTTGACCACCGCATTTTTACGCGCCATACGCCACACACCCAAGCTAAGCACCACCGAAATTTGAGCGGGTAAGCCCTGAGGAATACAAGCGGCGGCCACGCTAATGGCAAACAAAAAACTGACTTCGATGGTCAACTTAATGCTCTCGCTGTCTCCGATGTGCAAAAGTGTGTTGATGACAAAAAGGGAAAGGGCGATGACTCCCGCGATTTTCGTCAGTGCTTTAGCAAGAATATTGAGCTCACGCTGGAGGGGGGAAAGAGATTCATGAATGGTGGCTGTCGTGGCGGCAATACGACCAATCACCGTATTCATGCCCGTGCCGCAAACCACACCAAACGCATTTCCTTTGGCAACGGTGGTTCCCAAAAAAACCAGATTGTCCTGATCGGTTACCGCGATTTCTTGATCAAAAATAGATTCCGCTTTTTTTGCTTGAGGAACCGATTCACCGGTCAAAATAAAATCATTGGTGCTGAAGTGAACGGTTTCGGTCAAACGGATGTCCGCGGGGATAGAAGAACCCTCTTCAAGATAAACCAAATCTCCGGGAACCAGCGTCGTACTGTCAATTTCCATACGTTGACCATCACGAATGACAAGCGCGTGATGCTTGATCATGTCTTTGAGGGATTGGAGAATCCTTTCCGCTTTGTATTCCTGATAAAAACCGATAACGGCATTCGCAAAAACAATGACAAGTAGAATAGTGCCGCCACGAAAATCACCGAGATAATAAGCCAGCAACGCGGCGACAATCAAAACGATGATCATCAGATCTTTGAATTGATCAAAAAAACGAAAAACAACCGATCGTCGTTTTTTCTCCGCTAAAGAATTGAGTCCATAAGCGGATAAACGGTTTTGAGCCTCTTCTTGATTCAGACCATTATGGAGATTTGTTTTTAATTGTGCAGCCGCCTGATCGACGGAAAGTTGATAAAAAAAGGGGGCCATTTCAAAGTAATTTTATTTGCCTGCAGTATAGCACTAAACACAAAATGAAAATACGATTGCCAACAAATCAGTACTCATAGGGTCACAAGGTCAGTACACAGTAGTTAGTAGTTAGTAGTTAGTAGTTAAAGTTAGTAGTTAAAGTTAGTAGTTAAAGTTAGTAGTTAAAGTTAGTAGTTAGTAGTTAGTAGTTAGTTCTCTGTAGCACTGTGAACTGTAGCACTGTGAACTGTAGCACTGAAAGCAAACCCCCCTTGAATAATAAGGATATTTTTTCTAAAATGAGTTGCGTCATTGAATTACAAAGAGCAATTAAAAACCATGAACAACATTCGCAACTTCTGCATCATCGCGCACATCGACCACGGAAAATCCACTTTGGCGGATCGGTTTTTACAAATCACTCAAACACTTTCTGAGCGGGACATGACGCATGGTCAGATGTTGGACACCATGGATCTGGAGCAGGAACGCGGAATTACGATCAAATTACAGCCTGTTCGAATGGATTGGAATGGATACATACTCAATTTAATCGACACCCCGGGGCACGTGGATTTCAGTTATGAAGTCAGTCGTTCCATAGCGGCGTGTGAAGGCGCGATTTTAGTGGTGGATGCCACCCAGGGAATTCAGGCACAGACACTGGCCAATTTGTATATGGCCATGGAACACAACCTAACCATCATTCCGGTCATCAACAAAATCGATATGCCGGCAGCCGATCCGGAGCGAGTGAAAGATGAAATCGAAAATATGCTGGCCATTCCCCGTGAAGAAGTGATTGAAGTGTCGGCAAAAACCGGACAAAACGTGGAAGCGGTTCTAAAGGCGATCATTGATCATATACCCGCCCCCACACCAACAACAGTTGCTGAAACAGGAACAGAATCACGTGCCCTTGTTTTTGATTCTATTTATGACACCTATCGCGGTGTCGTGAGTTACGTAAGAATGGTAGAGGGATCTTTCAAAAAAGGTGACAAACTACGTTTTTTAAATACCAAAACGGACATTGAATTGACGGAATTAGGCTATTTTCGCCCCAAGTACGAACCTAAGAACGAATTAAAACCGGGCGAAATCGGGTACATCGTCACCGGTCTTAAATCCGTTTCGGAAGCCCGTGTGGGAGACACGTTATGGAAAGGAAACTGGGGCAAGATAGATCAAGCCATTCCCCTTCCCGGTTATAAAAAGGTGGTGCCAAAAGTATACGCGGGCATTTACTGTGTCGATGGCGACGATTTTCCCATGTTGCGCGATTCGCTCGAAAAATTGGTATTGAACGATGCGGCACTCACCTACGAACCCGATCAGTCGGCGGCGTTGGGTTCCGGCTTTCGTTGCGGATTTTTGGGGCTTTTGCACATGGATATCGTGCAGGAACGACTGGAGCGCGAATATGACCTGGACCTCATCATGACCGCACCATCGGTTTCGTATGAAATAGCAATGAAAAACGGAGAAATACTGACCATTTCCAGCCCCACTAATCTGCCGGATCCTTCGACTATTGGAAGCATTGCGGAACCCTGGGTAAAATTAGAAGTGGTATGCCCCAAAGAAAAAGTGGGTGACATCATGAAAATCGTTCAACAACGCCGTGGATTTCACAAAGACATCAGCTACATCGACACCGAACGCACATTGGTGGTATTCGAAATGCCTTTGGCAACATTGATTTTGGATTTTTACGACGCTCTCAAAAACGTGAGTAGCGGATATGCCTCGATGAACTACGAAATTTTGGAATACCGGGTAGAAAACCTGGTAAAACTGGACATGATGATCGCGGGAGAAAAAGTGGATGGACTCAGCACCATGTGCCATAAAAACGAAGCGGAAGGATTGGGAAGACGATTGGCTAAAAAATTAAAAGAAGTAATCCCGCGCGCCCAATTTACCATTGCCATTCAGGCCACTATAGGAGGTAAAATCGTAGCCAGAGAAACCATTTCCGCTTTCCGCAAAGATGTGACAGCCGGCCTTTATGGAGGAGACGTAACCCGAAAAAACAAAGTACTCAAAAAACAAAAAGCGGGTAAAAAGCGCATGAAACAGGTTGGTAATATCGCCCTCCCCCAAGAGGCGTTTCAGGCCATTCTAAAAAAAGATTAATAAAGGACGACCTACCATAACTGAACCACGCTAAGGCATGGACTCCGACATCACGATATCACGCCCAACGCGCGCGAACACAGCCACTCGAACATTTCTTATTGCTTCCGTACTTAGAGAAACATCTTTGTCATCCCGAAGACTGCGAGCCATTGTATATACATTACCACCGCTGATGCTAGCCATGGAAAAAATAGCGGAGGGAGGAGCAGTAAATATATACTGTGATCTCTCACCATCATAAGCTGTTGATTCAAGAACCGGAGAAGGCATCGGCACCTCAAAAGGAGAAGTGGGCTTATTGCGGGTAACCACTTCCCGACCGCGACCAATGAGTCTGAAAAAGCCTTCTTTTTTTGTTGTACGAACCCTCACAGAAAGCAAGGAGGGAACAGGCGGATAAACATGGAAATGTTTACCATGACCGTAACTCACCAACGTTTTAGCTTGATTGAAACCAACGGAAGATGGAAGGTCTTCCCACGTTTGCCCGCCATCAAAACTCACCTCCACAACTTCCCCCTTACGTAATTTAGGTTTGATTTCAACATAATAACCTGGCTTATCGACATTCTTCCACCCCCCCAAAAGTGCCTGAATAGTAAA
The DNA here is from genome assembly GCA_002792495.1 of Candidatus Peregrinibacteria bacterium CG_4_10_14_0_2_um_filter_43_11. Classification (GTDB taxonomy): domain Bacteria; phylum Patescibacteriota; class Gracilibacteria; order UM-FILTER-43-11; family UM-FILTER-43-11; genus UM-FILTER-43-11. The sequence continues at coordinate 17,385 of PFOK01000164.1, forward strand.
ACGCCCGCTCGTGTCATATTCCGTATCATTCTCAGATAAAACTTCGGGCATTTTTATATCCAAAAAAGGCCCTTCTTCTTCTAAAGAAACCCCCGCAACCTGACCGGGCCTTACGCGTACAGCGATAAAACGATCATTCATGGCAACGATCACAGGCATCCCAACCCCTCGCTCACCCCAACGACAAAAAACACGCTATTGTGATGATGGTGTAGGTAAATCGACAAAAACAATCGCGTGATCTTTCCGTAAAATGGACGGCTTATTGGGAGAAAGCCGTAATCTCGCTAAAAACTCGGGGAGTGTACGGGAGCCATCCAACAAACCGCCGAACCTGTGCCGAAAAGGATTCGAATTGAAAAGATTTACCATGGTGCAAAAACGATTTTCCGCGGAATCGGATAATGGAGAAATGTCTAAAAGCTGACAAGCAAGCCGCATAACGGGGTCAGAAGCGGCATCGAAAGAATGAGGCTCCAGGCATTCTTCCAAACAACGACGTACGATGCCAACCTGTGTGCCCTCGGGAGCGGCATTTAAAACCAAAGCCAACTGTTCAATGGGATTATCAAGACTGATCGTGGATAAATCATCTGCCGTAAAGCCAAAGGGCATTGAAGAAGGTGAACGGGTCATATTGATTTTCAGAAAATAAAAACAAGGAGTACATGTTAAACGATTTTAGTAAAAAGTCAAAGAAAAATTTGACAACACTGTAATAATAATGTTATTAATGCCTCATATGATCCTATTTAGCCAAGACAAGGCAGGCACCAAAAAAACGAAATTCGCTCACGCGAGTTGATGGTTGGCGCCTCCTAATATATATGACACAAACCGCCGCCTCAGCCTCGCGTTCAGAGCGGTTTTTTAATTATACGGAAAATAACCCTAATACCATGACCAATAATCCCCATAAACCTACTTCTGTCAATAAAATCGGAGGCAAGAACATGACTGGAATCTGCGAAGTGAAAAAGTTAGTTGAAACATTAAGAGATCGCAATGAAAATGTAATTCTGGTGGTGTCCGCATTTGATGGTGTAACCAATGCCTTACTCGGCGCTCTAAACGGATTGGACGGAACAGATTTTGATAAAACATCTATTGATCAGGCATTTTCAAAGACAAAAAAATTACATGATTGCATAATTGAATTACATTTTACGGATATGTTTAGCAACAGGGCTAAGACAACCTATCAAAGAAAGTTTAACAAGTTAAAACAAGCCCTATTAACACATAGAAACATAACCAATATACTAAGCCCGATAGAAGGTAGTTTCTCCATCCGGGATCAGGTGATCGGCTTTGGAGAAGCGATGGGACAAGAGTTTCTAAAAATCTATCTGGAACAAGAAGGTTTTGAAGCAGAGACCGTTACTGATATTAACGCCGATAGTGATGTTCTAAATGGGGGAGGAGCGATCTCTAATAACAAACTGCATGATGCCACTCGCAAAGGAATTTGCAAAGTGCTAGAAGCACAAGTAAGGAATGCCCGTAATGATGTAATAAAAATATTGGGTGGCCATGTAGGCAATATGCCACGCGGCATTGCCATTGATGTGGGTCGTAGCTATACCGATACCACCGCAATCAACGTAGCATTGGTTCTACGCGAAATGGTGGGGGAAGTCATAACCCGGGTCTGGAAAGATGTGGATGGCGTAATGAGCACCAACCCAAAAGATCTGAAGGATCCTGGCAAGGCCATTCATCATAGTAAAGTGGATATTTGGGAAGGCTTGGAAATGGCCAGTGCAGGTAGTATTTTGATGCAAATTGACGCACTGGCATTGGCCGCTGAGCATGGCTTGAACGTGAGCTTAAGAAATATCAAAAAACCGAATGCGCCGGGAACCGATTTCTTGAACGTGCGACTGGGATCGAGCTATTCATTCAAAGTAATCGCAGTCAATCCCAATGTGGACTCGATTAGTATTACTCTCCCCGAAATGGCGAATCGCAAAGGTTTTGGAGCGGCCATTACAGGCATACTCGCACACTATGGTCTCAGTTATGATATTAATCCTACCGGAGGAACAAGTATGAGTTTTAGTATCACTTTGCCACCGGATGAAGCGGAACAAAAAATATTCAGAAATAGGCACATCAAACCGGCCTTACGTGCATTGAAAAAATTAACAGTAGGGGGGGAATCCTTCCGAACACATGAAATTACATGGATCAGAAATAATGACCGAACTGCCATTTCATTGATTGGCAATGAAATAAGCAGTCATACCACGGAAATAATTGGTCGCATGGCAATCGCACTCAGCCAAAAAGGCATACTCATCCGTTCCATCGTGCAAGACGAAAAAGCACGTCGTATCACGCTGTTAATCGATACGAATAAGCGGGAAGAAGCCATTCGTAGTTTACATACTGAATTTTTTGAAGAGCCGGAAGGACAGGAGCCTGAAGAATTAGTAGCTTGATCAATGGAAAGAAAATCCGCTACACTAAAATCGGTAATCAATAATCACTAATCGGTTTGTTCACCGGCATCATCCAAACCACCGGCAAAGTGACGAACATTACCGACGATCAAATCACAATTGAAGCAGGCGATTTAACAAACGAGCTTAAAACCGGCTCCAGTATCGCGATTGATGGCATTTGTTTGACGACAACAGAGGTGAGAAATGGACAGTTTACAGCGGATTTTATGCCGGAAACGGCGCAAAAAACAACGCTCAGCAATCAAAAAATCGATGATTTGGTCAACTTGGAGCTCGCCATGCGTGCCGACGGACGATTTGAAGGACACATGGTGAGCGGTCATGTGGAAGGAATGGGAACACTCACCAAAGTCGATAATGATAGGAACTCAAAATTACTGACGATACAAATTCCGGACGAACTGACAAAATACGTGATTAAAAAGGGATCCATCGCCATCAATGGAATCAGCCTCACGGTAATTGATATTCAGAACAGCCAAATAACCGTGGGGATCATCCCACACACTTGGAAAATGACGAATTTACATTTATTGAACATAGGTGATAAGGTGAATGTGGAAACAGATATGATGGCAAAATATATTGCTAAAATGATATAGTGAACAATTTTGTAATCGAGATTAAAGCTCATGTCTCAAATGGATCAGAATCAATCATCGGTTAAACTCAAGCGCACGGATATTACCGTTGCTATTGTGGTCAGTGAATACAATCGGGAGATTGCAGACACACTGAAAAACAGTTGTGTGAATACCCTCCGACAAGCCGGCATGAAAAAAGATCATGTCGAAGTGGTGTACGTACCGGGAGCGTTTGAATTGCCCTACCAATGCCAACAACTCGCGCAAATGAAAAAATGCGACGTGATCATCGCGTTGGGTGCCATCATCAAAGGGGAAACACCTCATTTTGATATTATTGCGCAAGCGTGTGTAAACGGTATAATGAATGTAAGTCTAAAGCACGATATCCCGATTGTTTTCGGTGTACTGACAACACTCAATATAAAACAAGCACGCGATCGTATTGAAAATGGGAAACACGGAAACAAAGGATTAGAAGCGGCTCAAACGGCAATTCAATTACTCAATAACAACCGATAAACAACAAAATATATGGAAAATTTAACAGTCACCATCGCAAAGCAAAACGACTTTCAAAACACATACTTGATTGGATTTAAAGGAAATTTTGATGGGGGGATCATGAAAAATATCAAAGAACTACAAGCGATAATCGACGAAGCTACCCCAAAAATGACGTTGATATTTGAATTCAGTGAACTGAATTTTTTAAACAGTTACGCCATAGGACACATGGTGAGCTGGCACAATCAATTGAGCGAAAAGGAAGGGCAGATCCTCATTACCGGGAGCAACAAAAACATCGAAGATATTTTCTCCATTCTGGGGATAAACAACTTATTCAAAACCTACCCGGATGTCGCGACAGCCCTCGCAACATTAAAATAGATCAGGATTCTGAAGAACCCAATTGCTTTTGCCCTTGAATCAATGCTTCGAGGTTTTTCACCATTTCCACAAAAACAAGTTGCATGAAGCCATGCAGATTCTCAAATTCAAACTCGATTTTGAAATAATTCAGATAATTTCGAAGGATAAAAGCGGAAAGCTGAACAAGAGACGGAAAAATCTCACGTACAGCATCCGGATTATAGGCCGCCGCCTTAAAATTAAAAACCACACTCTCCAGCACGCGTTGTGGTCGTTTAGCGGCCACATGATGAATATTATGAATCCATTCATCAATCATCTTTTTATGTTCCGGCGGAAGCGCCTGAAAATCGGCTTTTTTATGAACAGTTAGGGCAACAGCCTTTTCAGCCTGCTCCTTAGCTTCTAGGTACGCGTAAACTTCTTGAGTCGCACGCTGATCAATGAGGGAAATAATCGCCAAAATGAGTTCGGAAGGAATGTCCTGACCAATCACACGAGAAATAAGAAGAAAAAGATCGGTATTTTGAGGCTGACTTAAAAACTGAATGATGATAGCAACTAAATTCTGATCCTGAGCACGCGCATGCCCCTCTTCTTTTTGAAGCTGAGCGATCTGTTGTTGCGCACGCTTCATCTGTTCACGAAATTGCTCATCGCTTTTTTCATCATGCTCTTTCGCCGCCGGCGCGCCAAACAATTCAAAATCTCCTGATTCAGACATATTTTAAAATAGAGTTATTAGATATTCCCCCCACCGAATGTAAAATAAAAAGATAAAAACCAACAAAAAAACCATGACTAATGGTACATGGTTTCTTGAAAAAAATAAAATCGTTCTTCCTCACTGGACAGCCATGATGTTCACAAATCGTGTTCGATAGATACGCCCGTCGTATTTTTTCATGCGCTTTTCGCTGAATTTAACCTCACCATCCTTCAAAGCGAACAAAGTAAAATCTGTTCCGGTACCGACATTTTCGCCCGCATGGAATTTATTGCCTTTTTGACGTACGAGAATATTGCCGGCACGCACTGCCTGACCACCAAACAACTTAACCCCTAAGCGTTTTGAACGTGAATCCCGACCGTTTTTGGATGAGCCACCCGCTTTTTTATGTGACATGACTTCTTGAATTTAAATTGTAATTGCCAACATTTATCAAGGCCGGTTAATTTTAGCGACTTTTGATGAGGATGGCAAGGGATTTTTAAAGATCAGAAACTACAGGATAAAAATGAAAAATAGTTTCTGTCGTTTTACGTCTGTCAGATTTAAAGGAAATGAATTCTCGCATATCCCTTGGCATTTCTCGTTCCGGTGTCCCGGGGGAAAAAACCCTTCTTTCGGTTATAAAAACGACCCATCCTCCAAAATGACGAACCAAACCTTCACGCCCTTCAGGGGTAAAAATCTCTTCATGGTGACCATTAAAATAATGAAAATGAGTCCCATCAAATGTGATACGAAAATAAGGAAGATATTCACGGATAGCAGGAGAAGTACGCTTATCGAGAACATGAATAGTATTTAGGGGGCACTGAAAAACGACATT
>PFOK01000023.1 GCA_002792495.1 Candidatus Peregrinibacteria bacterium CG_4_10_14_0_2_um_filter_43_11
CGGCTTACGAATACGACTTCGTTTTTCTCCGTCGCCTTCTTCAGCCTGCGTACACTTTTGGGTGAGAGATTGTGAAATCGGGGAGAGCTGCCGAGGTCAGTCCGAGAATAATAAAGGGGGTAATTATCCTCTCGTCATTCCGTACCTGCCTTTGCCGGCAGGCAGGCTCGATACGGAATCCCCCTTGTCCTTCGTCTCTTACGGGTGAGATTCCGTGCTTACCACGGAATGACGAAGGGGGTTGTGCAAATTTATATTTTTTCAGCTATACAACTCCGTTTTTCTCCTCAATCCCTCAAATCCCTCATCGTTCTCGCCATTGTGGCGAACAAAATAAGTAATGTTTTTGAGTGGTATTGTGTATACTCAATGTATAAATTTTGTGTTCAAACTGTTATTAAAAAATATTTATGGCATTTTAGCAAGCTAAAATATGTAACAAAGTGTCCACAATCCAGTTATAAAAGCTGAAAAAATCGCTTGAAATTGCCCTTTCCGGAAACAGTGTCTAAAAATGCCTCGTTTTCCTTTAGTTTGACACAAAAAACCAAGTTCATTAAAATAACTCCAAGTGTCATTGCTCACAAGAGTTGTTAGTCAATCTTTCCATCTTCAAAAAGCCGTTTTCTTCCTCAGTAACTGGTGGCCTGTGTCCATTTTCTTTTTTTAAGAAAAGCACGGTGCGCCAAGTTGCTATCGTGTATAAAAAAAGTTTGATCCTAGACAAAAGTTCCAAAATACCCCTGAGATTTATGTCTACGATCAAAAAAGCCACCGGCTTTGGCGACGTTGCTCTTTAACACCGCAGGGAAAGGGATACTATGATAAACATAGCCATTACCTTTCGTCACATCGGAAACGGTGTGAACAACACCCCAATTGATTTTAATCAATAGATTCCAATCAATTTTAAATCAATATAATTATTGATTTGATAGGGCTGATCTTTTATTTTCCCCCTACGGAAAATGACACGATTCAACTTCTATCTAATTAATTTTTTACATTTTTTGCAAAAAACCAAATGCCCTTTCTCCGCTTAGCGGATAGGGCTTATAAATAAATTGATTTGCAAAAAAAACATTTTATTTTATTTAATTTCTTTATGCACATGAATATCATTCATAAGCTGAAAAGAGTATTCGCAGTTGTAGCGACTGTTGCCCTATTGGCAACTAACGCTTCTGTTGCTTTTGCTCAAACGTTCAACGACGTGCCAACAGACGCTTGGTACTTCGACTATGTTGAACAACTCGTCGATGAAGGTGTCTTCGATGTTGCGGATAACTTCCGCCCGGATGCTCCTTTAAATCGTGCGGAGCTTGTTAAAATCGTAATCACCGCCATCGATGGCTTGGCCGGTTACGAAGCTCCTGCTACTCCAACCTTCGACGATGTATCTGCTAGCGCATGGTTCTACGACTACGTAGAAGCTGCTGTTCAGCTCGACATCGTTAACGGTTACACGGATGCTAGCGGTAATTTGACCGGTCTTTTTGGACCATCTGATACCGTTAACCGTGCAGCAGCAACCAAAATTTTGGTTAACGCTTTCAGTGTTCCAACCGATTTAGAACCAGTCGCTCCTTTTAGCGACGTTGCTTCTTCCGCTTGGTTCTACGATTACGTGACCACCGCTTACAACCAATCTATTTTAGATGGTTATGAAAACGGAAAATTCGGTCCTGCTGATCCTGTTACTCGTGCTCAAGTGGCTAAACTTGTGGTTAATTCACAAAATCCATTTGAACGTGCTGTAGCAACCACTCCTACTACTCCTGCCACTCCAACCACTCCGGAAACTCCAACCACTCCTACCACTCCAGCCAGTACAGGAGACTTAGAAGTGTCTCTAAATGACAACACTTCCGCTTCTTCTACACTTCCTCTTTCTTCTAGCAGTGTTTCTCTTGCTTCTTTCGACCTTACTGCTGCAGACGACGATGTAGTACTTACTAACTTCACGGTTACTCGTGGAGGCGTGGGTCAGGTTACGGACTGGACAGAGCTCTTCCTTTATGAAGGTTCTAACCGTCTAACCACCGGTCGTACCATCAACAACGATACCAATGTGGCTACCTTCCCGGTTAGCCTTACTGTATCTGCCGGTACAACCCGAACCGTTCGTGTTGTTGGTAACGTAGCCGCTAGCGGAACCGCTAACGCCAACAACCAACATTACTTCTACTTGGCTTCTGCCGCAGATGTTACTACCAACGCTCAATCTGTTGCGGGTGACTTCCCGGTTGCCGGTAGCACATTCACGATTGGTGGTGTTTCTGTAAACACACTAACCGTTACTGCCGGTTCTACTCCTAGCCAACCATTGATTGGTGCTAAGGATGCTGAAATTGCCAGCTTTAAAACCCAAGCCGGTTCTACAAACGATGTTGCCGTTCACGAAGTCACTTTGACTCAGAACGGTTCCCTTTCTACCGATCGTCTTCAAAACCTACGCTTGCTTCGCGGTAACGATGAAGTGGCTACAACAGCCGCTTTTGCCAGCAAAGAACGTGTAACTTTTGTTTTGGACACTCCTTTTGTTGTTCCGGAAGGTCAAACCAAAACATGGTATATTCGTTCCGATATTGATGGAGGTCGTACAACCGATGATATCCAGCTTTATTTGGATGAAACCAGTGATATCGTTGCTATTGACCAACAATATGGTCATGGTGCCGCTATTACCAATAGCTACACAGGAGTTTCTTTATCTCTAAAGGGAGGTAAAGTTACCGTGACCGATAACGGTCCTTCCGCTACTCAGATCGCTCAGAACGTAACCAACGTTTCGTTGTTGGATTACTCCATCACAACCGATCGTGACCTTACCGTTCGCGACGCGACAGTAACAGTTACTATCACTGATGGAACCAATACTCCGGATGTTGACGCCGATCTAACAATGGCTGCCGGAACCTGTACTGTTACTGGAGTTGCAGCAAGTGGTACTAACTACGACATTACTACTTCCTCAGACTGTGCTGATGATGCTGTTGCAGGTGATATGATGAGTATCACGGTTGGTAGCACTGTTTATTACGCTCGTGTAGTTAGCAATGATGGCACTGCTAACGTTGGTGGCGGTTTGATCGTTGCTTCCGGTAGCGATATTTCCACTTTGACTAGCGGTACCATCCTCGAGTTGAATCCTTATGCTTACCTCAAAAATGTACGCGTGGTTGATCTTGATACAGGCGGAACCTTACAAGGTCCTCTTACATTAGGCAGTCAAGGGACTAAGAGTGCTGTAACAGATACTGTATACCGCAAGAAATTTACCGAAGACTACGAACTAGCCGCCGGTGAATCCCGTCATTTGTCCATTCAGGTGGATACAGATCAATATTTGCCTGCAGGTTATCAGGTAAGTGCTTTGATCAGTTACTCTACGGATGACACCAACGCTGCTGCTACAGGTTACATCAAAGATTTTGCCGCCAATCAGGATATTTCTGCCAGCGACATTGTTGGAGATAACCTAACCGGTAAATCCATGACCGTAGCCGCTAACAGCTTAACTGTTGGCCTTTCCGCTTCTCCTAATCCAACCAATACCAGCTACATTAAAGGACAAACCGGCGTAAAAGCCGTTGGTTTCAACTTTACTGCCGGTGATGCAGGAGCAATTAACATTAAAAAGCTCACCTTCCGCTTAGTTGCGGATGATGATGGTGACTTTGATGATGATAATACTGCTCCAGCTCTTGGTGATATTGCTGCACAAACTGTCATTTCCGCCGTTTCTCTTTACGATGGCAACGACCTCATTGGCGCTCCGGCAGGCTTGAGCGTGGGTGATGGAGGCACTTGGGTTGCAGAGGCAGATTACTACAAAGCAGAGTTTGACGATCTGAGTATCGTTATTCCCGCAGGAGGTAGTAAAACATTGACTGTTCAGCTCAATTTGCTCAACTCTGTTACGGGACAAAAATATGCTGCCGTTTACATGGTTGCCGCAGATGATGTGGTAGCCGAAGACAAGGACGCAAACAGCACTACCGCTTCCGGCGGAACAATCAATGATCAAAATACTTCTGATTCTTACGCTCGTTTAGTGACTATTGCTGAGAGCGGTACTTTGACCGTTCGTGAACAATCCAGCCCACAGGCTAGCTTGGTAGTTGCCGGTGCAACTCAGCAATTGGTTGCTACTTACGAATTTGCCGCCGCTAAAGAAGCATTTGATGTTCATGAATTCACGGTTATCAACGACCTTTCCAGTGCTTTCGACACCGAAACAGATACTTCTTCGGTTCAAAAGGTATGGGTTGAATACCCTGATGTAAATGGCGTTATGCAAACTTCCAGCCAAAGCTTGGTTAGCGGTGCCGCCAACTTCAGCGGTCTTAGCCCGGCACTTTATGTGCCAAAAGACGGCGTAGCCGTTGTTAAGGTTTACGCTGATGTACAGAGCACTGACTACGGTCAGACTCTATCCGGTGCTCGCTTCCGTCTTGGTATGCAAGACGACAATACCGATAGCACCGATGGTACCTTCCGTGCTTTTGGTGGCGCTTCCGGAGAATCTGTATACGCTCCAACCATTACCGGTGCGGCTAATGTATACGAACACATCGTTCGCTTTACAAAACCAACCATCACTTTGGATGGCGCCGGTAGCGGTGCTTTAACAAGTGGCGAAACTAACCTTTACGCCGCTAAAGTCACTGCCGATCCTTCTCGTGGTTTGGAAGTAAAACGTATTATCTTCAACCTCTCTTCCGTATTCACTGCTGCTACGGATGATCTTCACACCTTCCGTGTTCGAGAAGGCCTCAGTTCATCTGATCTGACCAGTGCGGAAGCTACTATCGTTGGTCGCTCTGCTGCCGGAGCACAAGCTGTTAGCTTGTACACATACGATGCAAGCGATGCAACTTCTTGGGATGGTATCGACGGAACCGATGATGGTGCTGATACCGGTTATGTAATTGTTACCTTCACCACTCCTCGTACTATTTCTGCCGGTGCAAGCAAAACTTTCGTTTTGCGAGCTACTGTAGTAGGAGCTAGCGCGACAGGTGAGCAGGTATCTACATCTATTGATGACGATACCGTTAACAACTACTCTGCAAGTGCCGGTGCCGCTTCTATGTTCCAGGGTTGCTACTACTTTGTAGATCCTAGTGCAGTAACAGATGACGATGCTTACGTAATCACCGACTTAGACTGTGATGGTGCTTCGGACACCGGTGAATACGCACTCAATGTTAGCGGTTTCGGTAACGGCACTACGGGTGTTGCCGCAACCGGTCAGGATCTAGACATGACGGGGTACAACGGAGTTCTCCGTGGTGCGCTTTCTGTTATGGATCCACTCATCGGAACTGATGACGATCACTTCTTCTGGTTCGACGTAGATGTTGATGGAGTTGTAGATACAACTGAAATCACTCTGTATGCTCATACCACTGCTGGTGATATCACAGCTCTTGATGCTACTGCCGCTAGCGGAATTACCGGTCGTACATTATCAACCGGTACCACCTATTACGGTCGTGTAAATGTGGGTTATGGATTCATGCTCCATGACTTTGCCGCCGGCGCCGGCCAGGCTGTCGCTGTTATCAACGACGGTGACTTGACTGACGCTGCTATCGGCTACGACGCAGGTGAAATCGGTATCGACCTTTTGGGAGAAACCGACGATCTGACTGCTGTTGATGATGTTTACATTGGAGGTGGCACATTGCCTAACTTCCTATGGTCAGACAAATCATCCACCAGCCCAAGTCATAGTGAATACACTACGGACTGGACCAGTGGTTACTTGGTAGAAACTCTAAGTTCTCCTTCACGAGTA
>PFOK01000128.1 GCA_002792495.1 Candidatus Peregrinibacteria bacterium CG_4_10_14_0_2_um_filter_43_11
TGGATACCCCGACCCTTGGGTCGGGGTAGTTCATTGTCAGTTTTTTGTTCGGTGTGTAACATGAGTTTGTTATTAATTTAATTTTTTAATCATGGTCACTAAACGTTTTGTTGCGGTTCTCAATAAAAAAATCGAACCGGGGAAGGTGATGAACGCGTTGGCTCACATGACAGCCGGCTTTGTAGGAGTCGCCGAGAATCGGGATGAAATGGGGTTCATCAATTATGAAGACAAGGAGGGCGGTGCTCATGTCGCTTCCAAATATCCCTTTGTTGTTTTATCGGCAAAAAACTCCAATAAATTGCGCGATTTTCGGCATGCATTGATTGAACGAGGGCTTCTTTTTACTTCTTTTACCGAAGCCATGACGGTTGGAACGTATCAGGAGCAGCTCGATCGTTCCAAATCTACCCCGGAAGCGGAATTGGAATATTACGGGGTGTGTACGTTTGGCGAAAAAGCGGATTTGGATACATTGACGCGGAAGTTTTCTTTGTGGAGTTAAAGATGCGAGATGCTGAAAGGGGTGTTGTCGTTTATTCGTTTTTTGGTTTACAAAAAATCAACGCCTCTCTTGTCGTGAGTCGATTGATCAACCCCTTTGCCTTCAATCGATAAACAAACGTTTGTAGTCCTAATTCATTGCAGATACCTCTCGCTTTTTGTAAATCTTTACGGCTCATATCTGGGTAGGAGCGGGAAACCATTCCAATTCCACCCGGTGCCAGAACTCGATTGACTTCCGCCCAAAATTTTTGAGGTTCAGCGAAGCGGTACGCTCCAAACATGTGATAAAAGTCTACGGTTTCAGTATCAATAGGCAATTGATGAAAATCGCTCTGCCCCCATTCGATTCGCTGATTTTTGCTTTTTTTTGCAAAATCTATTGCCGCCTGTGATAAATCCATGCCCATGATCCTTCCGTTTTTGGAGGTCCGTTTTTCTAGTTCGTTTGTAATAATGCCTGTTCCACAAGCCGTATCAAGGATGAATTGAAATGATCTATCAGGAAAAAGATTGTCTATTAGCGCACCGATTTTTTTTGCCAATTCATATCGTCGTACAATGACATCAATTATCCTCTCATAAACCTCTGGTTTCTGTTCATAGAATTCCTGTTCCCGTCCTGCAAAAAAAGCCTGAATCCAGGAGAACCATTCTTTTATAGGAAACGGTGCATTGTATTGTCTTTCGGGTGACATTTTGTAGACATTTAGAGTTTGTATTTAAGCAAAAATAATTGCTTTTGTCAAAAGGGCCAAAAGGGGAATCCTTTCACTGTTCTATAAGTTAACTTTATAGGCTCAAGCCTTCTCTCGTCCTCCGTAAAAGTGGTACAGAGATAGACCCACTCTTTTTAACCGCTTTTTCTCGTAATCGAGCGGTTTTTTGCGACACGTAAGCTTCGTAATAAACCAGTCGGAATGGGCGATAAGGTTTAATAGATGGTGTCTGCCCGTCATTATACTCAAAAAGGCGCCGTTCTACACTATTTGCTGAGCCTTTGTAAAAAATAATTTAAGTCCTTTTGACTTTGAATGATATAGAAATACCACATGTCTATTGATCACCAATTAAATTTTTTTAGATGCTTGGGGTTCGATTTCCCCTAAATGGGTTTTTGATGATAACAATTCATTCAAATCCAGTAGACCACATCATTCGTGAATGACGTGGTAGGGCCAAGGGGAATCGAACCCCTGTTACCAGGATGAAAACCTAGCGTCCTAACCACTAGACGATGGCCCCGTGTCGTCCCGAGGCAGGAGAATCGGGACACGACTCCCGAAATAAAGAGGGAGTGTTACAATATGTGAGGGAATTATAGCGACCGAAAAAGAAAAGTCAAAATATTTTTTCGGTTTAGCAAGCCTTGTTGATTTATGATCCTGTTTTTTCTATAATCAATTGTACTTTTTAATTGTTTTTCTATGGAACATATCACTCCCATTGCTTCCCCCGTGGAATTGAGCATGAACCGCTATTTTGCCGCTGTTTATAAATGGATGACGGGTGCGCTTGTCATTTCAACCTTGGTGGCGTGGAAAGTGTCTGGCATCCCCGGATTTGCAGAATTTATGGCCAAAAATTCCGGTTTGTTTTTCGGCCTTGTCATTTTACAGCTTGTTTCTGTAATTGCTCTCGCGGGTTGGTCTCAAAAAATGAGTGCGCTTACCGCCTCGCTTGTCTTCCTCGGTTATTCCGCTCTCACGGGGCTCACCCTTTCCACTATTTTTCTTATTTATACCGCGGCTTCTATCGCGCAGGTTTTTATCGTTACTGCCGGCATGTTCGCGGTGATGAGCGCTTATGGCTACTTCACCAAAAAGGACCTTACGGGGTGGGGAAGTTTTCTTTTTATGTCTTTGATCGGCCTGATCATTGCTTCCCTGGTGAACATGTTCATGAATAGTCACTTTCTTACTTGGGTGACCACATACGCGGGTATCATCATCTTTGTTGGCTTAACTGCTTATGACACTCAAAAACTCAAGCGTTTTGCTCATGTTCAAGCAGATGACTCCACGTTTCGCAAGCTCGTGATTATCGGCGCGCTTACGTTGTACCTGGACTTCATTAACCTCTTTTTACATTTATTACGGGCGATGGGGGATCGGAGATAATTAATAATTTTCAATTTTTACTTTTTTAACTTTTGTGTCTATGTCTAAAATTGAAAGTTATGCCGATGATGAAGGCAATTCCATTACTATCGAGGAGGGGGCGGATGGTGTGACGGTTAACGCCCACATAAAAACAAAAGCCAGTTATACAGGAGGTGCCAGCGCTTCGGCAGCCAGAAGTTATGCAAAAAGCCATGGGCTAAATAGGCAGTAGAGCATCTGTACATATCTTATTCCTCTTTATTCTCATCCCGAGCGTTAGCCGAGGGATCTAAATTACTTGCAAGAAGGAATATGGGATTAGATGCCTCGGCGGTGCTTCGGCATGAGGAGGGGGATTAGATGCTCCGACAGGACTTCGGCATGAGGAAAGGAGTTAGATGTCTCCGCCCCAAGGGGGTCTCGTTGGGGTAAGTTGGCATGAGGAGGAAGGAGTAGTCGGTGTGAGAAAAAGAATGTTATTAATTTTAAAATTTGATGAAGCAGACAGCACTTGTTATGGATTTGAAATCAAAAACTTATTCCAATAAGAATTTTCAGGGTCTTTTTCTAAGACAACACGATCTGACTGGCAAAGAATTTATAAATTGTACGTTTAAAAATTGTGATTTTAGCGAAAGTGAGTTCTCTCGTTCTCTATTTACCGATTGTATTTTTTTAGATTGTGATCTTTCGAACATAAAAGTGAATCATTGTAGTTTTCAGGAGGTGATTTTTGAAGGCTGTAAATTAGTTGGAATCATTTTTTCTACCATTAATGTTTTGCTTATAAGCTGGACTTTTAAGGAGTGTAAGATTAGATTTTGTGATTTTAGCAATCTTAAAATGATCCATAGTACGTTTTTTAAATGTCTGATAAAAGAAAATAATTTCATCAATACCAATCTTAAGGGGGTGGATTTTGGTCGATCAGATTTGCAATTGAGTCAGTTCAATAATACGAATCTGGAAAAGGCAAATTTTGTTGGATCTATTAATTATTATATTGATCCGACGCAAAATCGATTGGAAAAATCAAAATTTTCTCAGCCGGAAGTTCTATCTTTGTTGGCGGGATTCAAGATTGATATTGAGTAGGAGCTGATTTTTTTATTTTCCATATGCCAAATATCTATGAAATATCTCATTTTTATCATAATCCTCTTTCTTTTCACTGCCTGCACACCAAATGAAATGGATTTTAAGAGCGACGTGCCGGTTGAGAGTTGGGTTGTGGAACCAGTTGCGGAACGAATTGTGGAATTGCCGGGGGCAATTAATTTGGATGTTCCTTTCTTTTCTCAAGCCCCCGATGCGGATTGGGATTTACCGTGGCAGGAGGCGTGCGAAGAAGCGAGTGTGATTTTGGCATATCATTACGTTACCGAAAAAGAGTTGGATCGCGATTTATTTCGTCAGTCTATTCTCGACTTGGTGCAATGGGAGGTTCAGCATTTTGGAAGTTACGAACACACCACTATCGCTCAGACCGCGGAGATATTGAGGGGTTATTACGGTTTTTCGGATTTTGAGATTGTTGAAAGTCCCTCCGTTGATGATTTAAAAAAAGAACTTTCTCTGGGTCACGTTATTATCGCGCCATTCGCGGGACGACAGCTGGGAAATCCGTTTTATTCCGGTGAAGGGCCATACTATCACATGATGGTGATTCGTGGATACGATGAAAAGCACTTCATTACAAACGATGTGGGCACCAAGCGTGGTGAGAACTTTATTTATTCTTACGATGTCCTTATTTCTGCCATGCACGATTGGCATAATGAGGATATTAATTTTGGTGAAAAGAAGGTCATTGTATTGAACTAGGTATCTCCCGTTGGAGCAGGGCTAATGTATTCTTAACTCATTTGAGCCATTTTTTTCTGAATATGTATGGGAAAAGGGCGCCAAGAATCATTATTTGCAAAAATGAACCTGCCGCGAAACCGATTGGGATCGCATAAACGCCAATCGTTGGCGCGAGTGTTTTGGCGATGATGATGGTTATCGCGATGGTGATGGTGTGAAAAGCCGCCGGAACGAGTGTGTTTTTGAGTGAGTAGTAAGCGCGATGGTACGCATGCATCAGACTTTCCAGTGGAATGGAGATGGCATAAATCTGCAGCATGGTCGTAAGCCAATTGATTTCTTTTTCTCCGAATTCCCCTCCTCCAAAAAAGAGTGTGATGAGTTGCTTAGCGGTTAAGACCGTTATTATCGCGGCGAGACCGGTATAAACCAGTGAACGCATTCGATCCCGTTTGAAATCACTCAAGAATTTTTTGAAATTCCCTTTGGCTGCGTCGTGTGAAAGACTGGGGTACATTGCCAGAGCGATGGCTATTCCCAGCAGGCTTACCGGTACACTTTGCAGATTTCGCGCGTAATTATAAACCACAATGCTTCCTTCAGTGAGCTGAGAAGCAATTCGCGTGAAACTGAAGAGCATGAACGCCCACATGAAGTACTGTACTATTTTTGGCGCTGTTAGCTTTAATGTCTCCTTGAGTTCCGGGCTGAATCGAAGATCCAGCTTGTGGCGGAAGTGATATTTTTTACGTCTGATTTGCATCAATCGTATGGAAAGATGTAAAAATGATCCAAGTAGCGCGCCAAAAACCAACCCGATCATTCCCATGGTTGGTGCCAGGTAAATGGCGCCCATCACGATCCCTAAATTATATAGAGCGGGGGAAAGCCCATACCAAAAAAATTCTTTAAAACTCAAAAGCATTCGGCCATAAATATTGCTGAGCGCCATGATCAAAGGCGAAATCAAAAGCAGGCGGGTGAAAAGAATGTATTGTTGTTGAGCTTCTGTGTCGAATCCGGGAACCATTGTATCTACAAAAAAGGGGAGTGTTATGGCAATCACTCCGCCAACAATCACCAATGTTACACTCGCCCAAAAAATAATTTGATGGGTGTATTCAAAACCCCATTGTTTTTTTTGGTCATATTGTTTGGCAAAAATCGGTAAAAAAGCTGCGGAAAGAGCGGCACCAACCAAAATAGAAAGCATGTTCTCCGGAATCACAAAAGCGGCGTTATAAATATCCATCCCCCGTGAAAATCCGTAATGTTGAGCCAAAATACGATCCCGTAAGTATCCCAAAAAATAACTCAATCCCGCAGTGAGTGTGAGCGCCCAGGAGGAATGGAAAAAAACGGTTTTAATTTTCAGTTTCTCTA
>PFOK01000089.1 GCA_002792495.1 Candidatus Peregrinibacteria bacterium CG_4_10_14_0_2_um_filter_43_11
TCCATCTCTCGCAATAATCTCTCGTACCACCTCTCGTTCATCCCATTTTATAGGCCCCTGATTCAAAGTACGGGTAGTGAAGTTCCCCATGCCGGTGATCACAATGGTGTCCCCTTCTTTGGCATGCGCGACGGCGTATTCGATCGCTTCGTAACGATCTTCGATCAGTTCTAAACCGATGCCTTTGATTTTGACGGTTTCCGCGCCGGAGAAAACGGCATCCATAATCGCGCGCGGGTTTTCGGTATACGGTTCTTCGTCGGTTACGATAGTCAGATCGCTATATGTGGCGACAATACGGCCAAGTTCGGGACGTTTGGTTTTATCACGATCACCGCAACTACCAATGATGCCAATGACCTTGGCAATCGCCGTTTCGCGAATGGTGCTATACAGCCTTTTAAGCGCGTCCGGAGTAAGACCGAAGTCGACGATGACTTCGAACCCACGAGGGCTAACGATTCGTTCCATTCTCCCCGGAACGCCTTCAAAGCTCTCTAGCCCGTGTTTGATTTCTTCAAATGACAATCCACATGTGAACGCGACACCCGTGGCGGCAAGGGCATTTTCCACATTAAAACTGGCGGGGACTTTGAGAGCGACTTTTGATGTTTTCTCATGATAAGACAACGTGAACTCTGAGCCGAATTTGGAATAAGTCGCCTCACGAGCCTGAAGATCGCCACAATCAAAACCATAAGTGATTTTAGATGTATCGATTTGATTGAATTCTTCAAAATAATGGTCAGCAGTGTTAAGGATGATCGCCGGACCATGGCAGATCCCCAATCGAGTTGGGGACTGCTCCGGCTCAACTGTATTACCGATTGTTGAACCCATTGTGGAACGAATAGTGGCTTGCTTGGCAACAATTTTAAATAACATTTTCTTCGCTTCCTTGTATTTTTCCATCGTTCCGTGATAATCGAGGTGTTCGTGCGTGATATTGGTGAGTGTCGCGATGCAAAAAGGGATGCCCCATAGACGAAATTGATGGAGTGCATGTGATGAGGATTCGATAACCACATAATCGACATCTTTTCGGACACATTGCCGAAGAAATTTTTGAGTGAGAAAGGGGGACATGGTTGTTTTTTTGGAAGTGTTTTCTTCAAAATCACCATTGATCGAAAAATTGACGGTGGAGAGCATGGCCACCTTTTTGCCGGAGGAACGAAGAAGATGTTCGATCATGTGGGTTGTCGTTGTTTTCCCATTCGTTCCTGTCACACCAATACACACCATTTTTTTGGCAGGGAAACCATATTTTATAGCGGCAATCATTCCTTTGCCTAAATGCCATAACCGACGAAAAGGATTGTCGTAACTGATCATTTTTTTGAGCTTATGGAGCATGTATTTTAATTAAGGAACGAAAGTATTATAACAAAGTTTTTGGAATATCTCTGATTTATGAGAAAATGAAAAACCGCTTTTTAAGTTCCCTATCAATAACACAAAATAACAATGCCCTCCATGAAAGAACCTGAACATTCTCATTCAGAAGATAAACGATCGGAGCTAGGGCCTCATTTGGATTTAATCCGAGTAGTATATCATGTAGGCAGTATGCGTAGTATGGTGGATAGAATTCTAAGGAGTTTCCTTGAAAATCCTCCATCACCTCAGGAATTTTACTTATCCTCTCAGCAACGACAATGGTATTTGTATCACGGTGATGAGTGGAGTGTGGCGCTTGCTATTTACCACCGTGATGTTACTTATCGTAACATATTTGGATCGCATATGAGAGGGGGGCAAGAAGTTGCGCCAGAGCCTCTGTATTTGGCTAAACAATGTGGTTTATTATAACAAAGTTTTTGGAATATCTCTGATTTATGATAGAATTGCGAACCGTTTGAATAAAAGGTAATAAAATATGTCTACCCCTCCTCGTCTAAAATTTCTTTATTGTCCCGCAAGATAAGATAAAGAAACTGAATTCGGCCCTCATCAAATAAGATCACATGATATAACAAACACTCGAGGCGTATTTACCACCTGCTTGGCTGAGGACGCAGGTCGTTTTCTTCCTGATCGGGTGGAAGCTAAGAGCTCGTGCAAACCTAAATCCGGATTAGCCCTTGTTCCAGATCCTTCTGAATTTGCTTCTTGAGGCTATCGGTTGTTTTGAATGTCATCGCTTTGCGAATTTTTTTACCGACTTCAAACGAAATCCATTGTCCGTAAATGGTGCGGTGAAAATTTTGAATATAGATTTCTAAGACATTACCGGGGTGGTTCATTTTTGGGCCAAAATAAAGTAGCCCATTATGGTGTTCACCGGAGATGGCTATTCGACAAATATAGACACCGTGACCATGATGTTCGTCAAAGTGTCGAATATTCAGATTGATGGTAGGGAAGCCGATTTTTCGACCTATTTTAGAACCATGATAAACTTTGCGACGGAATTTCATTCCTTTTGGTAATTTATAATTTGTAATTTAACTGGCAAATTACGACAATACGATTGTACCAAGTTTTAAGATCAATTAGAATAAAGATGCCCTTTAATTTAAAAACATGGATCGAAAAATCCCCGCGACCATGGCCACCCAACACCCCGATAATGCGATGGAGGCCTATTGGAATGGGAAGAAATTCATCAATACATTGGATGAAATTGAGGAGTGTTACCGCATGTTTGATGAACTGAAATGCACGGAATACATGTGGGATTGGGAAGGCAAATTTGTAGATGAGGCTGTGATTGAAAAATTTTTTCAGCGGTATTATGAATTTTTTAAAAAACACCCTCTGGGGAAAGATGTTTTTCTGACTTTTCGTGTGCCGAATACGGATGAGGAAAGCGGTTTTAGATTAGCACGAGCCTTCATGTCAATTTTAACCGCGGACGATGTGGCTCACGAAGCCGGCATGCACACACCGCCTATTTTTGAGGTGATTTTACCGATGACTCAAAACGCGCAACAATTAATTCGTGTTAAAAAAACATTCCATCAGGTTTCGGAATTCAAGCGACATATTTTTAAGACGAAACGAAAGGGTCAACAGGAATTTCATGTTATCCCACTTTTTGAGGGTGTGGAACATTTGTGTAATGCCAAAAAGGTGATCACGGAATACATTGAGGGATGTAAGGCGGAATTCGGTAAAATTCCGGATTATTTACGCCCTTTTATGGCGCGTTCTGATCCCGCGTTAAATGCCGGACTCATTCCGGCTGTTCTTTCCAGCAAAGTCGCTTTGCAACAGTTCAATGAAGTGGAACAGGAATACAAGGTGCCTATGTACCCGATCATCGGCCCAGGTTGTCTGCCTTTTCGTGGGGGTGTGAATCCGGCAACCATTGCGAATACGATTGAAGAATACAGCGGTATCCGCACGATAACGATTCAGTCCGCTTTTCGTTACGATTACCCTTTGGATCAGGTTAAAAAAGCAATTCAGTTGATTGAAAAAAAATTACCGGAACTCACGTTCACCCCTCTCTCCAAAAAAGAAGTGGAAGATGTGTACTGGGTGAACGATCGATTTGGAAATTATTATAAAAAAACAATTGAAGGTGCCGCAAAAATCATCAATGAGGTCGCGGCTCAGGTGCCCGGAAGACGGGAGCGCATGTTGCACATCGGATTGTTCGGATATTCCCGTGGCGTAGGAAAAGTGAATCTTCCGCGTGCGATTAAATTCACAGCCACCTTATATTCGTTGGGTGTACCGCCTGAATTTATCGGTTCCGGACGGGGAATCCGTGACGCGATGAGAGAGGGGAAATTAAAAACCATCGAAAAACATTATTTGAATCTGCGCGCGGATTTCATTCATGCCGGTAAGTATTTAAATAAGGAAAACCTGAATGATCTGGCCAAAAAAAATCCTGCCTTTCGCGCTATAAAAGAGGATGTTCAGGAAATCGAGAATTATTTAGGAGTGGAATTGGGGCCGATTAAAACCAAACATATGATTTATCGGAATCTGGTTTCGTCTATTTACCTGCGTGCTAAAGAAAAAGAGTCTTTTGATGATGAACTTGAAAAAGCGGCGACTATCCGGAAAAGTTTGGGATGATTTAATTAAAAATTTAAAATTCTAAATTAAAAATTACCATGCTTTCATCTCGTATTCAAAAAATCCAACCTTCACTCACACTGGCGATCAATGCCAAAGCGATTGCAATGAAAAAACAGGGAATTGACGTGTTGAAATTCGGAACCGGTGAACCTGATTTTGACACCCCCGATCCCATTAAGGAAGCCGCAAAACGGGCGATTGATGACGGTTTTACCAAATACACCGCGGTGAATGGGATCACAGAATTAAAGGATGCTATTTGTGCCAAACTCAAACGGGATAACGGAATCGATTGTGATGGAGGTGAAGTGATGGTGAGCAACGGCGGAAAACAGGCACTTTACAATTGTTTTATGGCGATTCTGAATCCGGGAGATGAGGTGATTGTTCCTTCGCCGTATTGGGTGAGTTACGCGGATATGATTGCGGTAGCGGATGGCGTGATAAAAACCGTGGATACGACGGTAAATCATTTTAAACTCACGGCGGAAATGGTGGAACAGGCGATTACTCACCGTACAAGAGCCGTTATTTTGAATAGTCCGTCCAACCCCACTGGTGCAGTAATGACGCGTGAAGAAATTGAAAAAATCGGAGCGCTTGCGCTGGAACATGACTTTTATGTGATTTCGGATGAAGTGTATGAGTATTTTTTTTATGGCAGCACAAAACCTTTCTCTCTGGCCAGTGTTCCGAAAATGAAGGAATGGGTGATCACCATTAACGCGGTTTCTAAAACCTATTCGATGACGGGATGGAGGATCGGTTATTGCGCGGCTCCCCGGGCTTTGATTAAGGCCATGGGTAACCTTCAGGGTCACAGCACGAGCAATCCCTGCTCCATCGCCCAAAAAGCCGCCCTGGCCGCCTTAACGGGGCCACAGGACTGCGTGAAACAAATGGTTGATGAATTCAAAAGAAGACGTGACTACGTACATAAAGCAATGAATCAGATTCCGGGGTTTGAACTCGCCAATCCCGAAGGCGCTTTTTATGCCTTCCCTAAGGTTTCAGCGTGTTTTATGGCAGGAAGAAACAATAGTTTTGAATTTTCTGAATTCCTACTGGAAAAAGCCCATGTCGCTGTTATTCCCGGAGGGGCTTTTGGCAAAGAAGGGGATGGATACATTCGTTTTTCTTACGCCACATCGATGAACGATTTGGAAGAGGGGATGAAACGAATTCGTGCCGTTTTGAACTAATTCTTTTCCTTCTTCAGCCTGAAAAATTCGTAAATCGCGGTAAATGTAAAAATAACCTGAAGGGGCATAAAAATAGGATCGCGAATGTAGGCACTATAAATGGTGAGTAAAATTCCACCAATGATGAAAACAATGTTCTGATGAACACGGTTTTTGGTCAATACTCCTGCCGTGATAAAGAGGAGTCCGAGGGCGCCTAAAATTCTGAATAAAAATTCCATTTTTTTGGTGGTGGAGCTGAGGGGACTTGAACCCCTGACCCCTTGCATGCCATGCAAGTGCTCTAGCCAACTGAGCTACAGCCCCATGAACGAGGAATGAAATGACGTGGTGAGTGGCTGGCTGTAGCTCATTCCGAGTGAAATGAGGAATCTGCA
>PFOK01000108.1 GCA_002792495.1 Candidatus Peregrinibacteria bacterium CG_4_10_14_0_2_um_filter_43_11
TTACCAAAAACCCTTTTTTCGTTTATACCAAAACAAAATTAGCCCCTCACTTAAAACTTTCTTGGGACACTAGTGGCCAAGAATAATTGGGATATGACCGTAGGGGCGGGTCGCGACCTGCCCCTACGAAAATGTTATCGTTATTCCCTGGCGGCATATATTGTTTTTTAAGGCAAAAAATGGTATAATACAAAGATGATTTATGCGTTTAGTTTTTTTGTATAAATCGGATACAATAACTGTGGTGAAAAATCTTACAATAAATGATTTATATTGCTCTCATTATAGGCATTAGCTTCCTCTACCTTTTGTTCCGAGTGTATCTCAACGTACAAAGAAAAAAGTTTGAACGCGAACTTGAAACATCCGTTTTGCGTGTCGCTGTTTCCCGCTTAAATGAGCGTGGCCCCATAGTGGCGGAACAAATTTACGCGGCGCTCCACGGCATTCAGGAAAACTATTCTTTTTGGGATTATCTCTGTGGCCAAACCGAACCGCGTATCAGTTTAGAAATCGCGACTATTAAAAATAGAATCCAATTTTTTATCTGGTCGCCACGACGGTTCAAGAATGTCATTGCGAGCCAAATTTACGCTCAGTATCCGGACGTTGAAATCGAAGAGGTGGCGGATTACAGCAAGCAGACCTTTCCTACTTTTGAGGAACGTGTCAGTCGCGCGGATGTGAATCAGACTTCTACAAATACCGGTTTAATAAAGTACGAAAAGAATGAGGAACAAAAATATACGGCGGTTACCGCCGAGCTTGTCCTCGGGGATCCCGATATTTATCCCATCAAACGGTATCCTCAATTTGAGGACAAGCTCACTCGCGTTGCCACAGAGCCATTGGCCGGCATTACCGCGACCCTCTCTAAATTGAACGCGACCGACGAACAGGCATGGATTCAGATTGTGTTACAGCCTGTAGGAGATTGGTGGAGAAAGCGGGGATTGAAAACAATTCGAATCGTGAATCAGGGGCTGTTCAATAATATTTTTTGGTTGCAGGATTTTGCCACCAAGATGCTGCTTGTTCGGGGTTTTTGGAAGCGGTTTTTTCTATCTCCTCTTTTCCTCGTTTTCTGGGCATTGCGTGGCTTTAATAGCGGTAGTTTGAATATGAGGGGCGCAGGGGGTTCAGACGATTTGCAAGAAGAAGTGGGGCGAATGCACGATCGTGAAGATCCTATTTCCGCGGCGGTCGATAAAGTGACCCGACTTTCTTTTGAGGTGAATATTCGCGTTGTGTATGTGCCCCGAAAAGAAAATATCGACATGGCGGAAGTCAAACTCAATGAAATTATGAGTAGTTTCCGTCAATTCAATTTACCCAACATGAGTGAATTTGACATTGGAAATTTGAATGAAAACAATGCCCATATCCTCAAGCGTTATCAAAGTCGTAGCTTGGTTTCGCCGATGATACTGAATGTCGAAGAAATCGCGACGCTCTATCATATGCCCTCCAAAGACGTCGGTACGCCGAACGTGCACTGGGTTACCTCACGCAAGTTGGAACCCCCCGGGGATCTTCCGATTATAGATAGTTCCGATGAGTACCTGACCGTTTTAGGGGAAGCAAACTTTCGTGGGCATCGTGAACGATTCGGCATCAAGCAAACGGATCGTCGTCGCCACATTTACATCATCGGGAAAACGGGTATGGGTAAATCCGTGTTGCTTCAAAACATGGTTTATTCCGACATCAACTCCGGAAAAGGGGTCGCGGTCATTGATCCACATGGCGACCTGGCTGAAGCCGTGATTGATTTTGTTCCCAAAAACCGTATCAATGATGTGGTCAT
Source organism: Candidatus Peregrinibacteria bacterium CG_4_10_14_0_2_um_filter_43_11 (assembly GCA_002792495.1). GTDB lineage: Bacteria > Patescibacteriota > Gracilibacteria > UM-FILTER-43-11 > UM-FILTER-43-11 > UM-FILTER-43-11. The sequence goes on from PFOK01000108.1 coordinate 1,808, forward strand.
TTTGGATCCTTCCGACGTTTCTCACCCCTTCGCGTTCAATATGCTGGAAAGAGTGGACGATGTGAATCAACAAAATCTCATGGCCTCCGGGCTTTTGGGAGTGTTTAAAAAGATGTATGCCGAAAGTTGGGGGCCACGTTTGGAACATATTCTCCGCAATTGCTTGCTGGCGCTTGTGGGGTATCCGGATACTTCCATGCTTGGCATCATGCGTATTTTAGTTGACCATGAGTACCGTAAAAAGGTGGTGCGAAATATCGAGAATCCGATGGTGAGAAGTTTTTGGGTGGATGAGTTTGAAAGAATGGACCAAAAATTCCGCACCGAGGCCATTTCCCCCATTCAAAATAAAGTCGGCCAATTTCTCTCCTCTCCACTAATCCGAAACATTGTCGGCCAGGTAAAATCCACAGTGGATATACGATTCATGATGGATACCGGGAAAATCATCATCGTCAACCTTTCCAAGGGGAAAATCGGGGAAGACAATTCCAGCCTGCTCGGTTCCATGCTCATCACCAAATTTCAGCTCGACGCCATGAGCCGCGCGAATATTCCGGAAAAAGAACGCAAGGATTTTTACCTGTATGTGGATGAATTCCATAACTTCGCCACGGACGCGTTCGCGACGATCCTTTCCGAGGCGCGAAAATACCGTCTGAACCTGACCATGGCCAATCAGTACATTTCTCAAATGCCCGATGAAGTTCGCGACGCGGTATTCGGCAACGTGGGTACGATTTCCTGCTTTCAAGTCGGTTTTGATGACGCGGAATATTTCTCCAGTCAATTTTCCGAAGAAGTTTTGCCAAACGATATTGTCGATATTCCCAAATACAACAATTACACCAAATTGATGATCGATGGCATGCCAAGCAAGGTATTTTCCGTTTCCACATTGCCCTCACCACAAGTGGAAAGTGATGATGAAAACAACCGTGAAAAAATCGTCCGCCTTTCCCGCGAGCGTTACTGCAAACCAAGAGCGATGGTGGAAGAAAAAATCCTTCGCTGGACTCAGCCGGTAAAAAAATTAAAATCCGGCAGTGAAGAGAGAGAAAAAGAAGAAGTGTAAAATACCAATCTATGCTCCCTTTTACGAGGGAGGTTTAGTTGTACGACCAAAACCCTCCTGGAATCGGAGTGGGCAGGGGTGGTATTTTCCTTTTGATTTTGATGTATCTACATTGTAGAGTAATCATGAAACTAACTATTGGCATTATGAATACTACCGTAGCACAGTGGGGTAATAGTTTAGCTCTACGGATTCCGAAAATATTCGCGGATCAAATAGGCTTAACAAAAGATAGCGAAGTCGAACTGACAGTCGAAAAAGACAGAATTGTTGTAAAAAAATTCTGCGCATTAAAAGAGCTATTATCTCAAATTACACCGGAAAACCGACATCCGGAAACGGATATCGGTTCACCTGTCGGTAAAGAAATATGGTAAAAAAATATATTCCACAAGAATGGGATATTGTTCTTGTTGATTTAAATCCATGCGTTGGGAAAGAACAATCCGGAAAACGCCCTGCATTGATTATTTCGCCGGCTTCCTATAATCAAAAAGTCGAATTGGCTTTAATGTGTCCTATCACTTCAAAAGAAAAAGGTTATCCATTTGAAGTAAAATGACCGAAACAATTAAAAACAAAAGGCGTTGTTCTTTCCGACCATCTTAAAAGTATAGATTGGAAGGAACGGAGAGCGCGTTTCATGGAGAAGGCTCCTAAGAGAGTGACAGAAGAAGTATCTAAAAAATTAGACATTCTATTAAATGGATAAAATAATCGGCATTATCGGTGGCAAAGGAAAAATGGGACAACAATTTGTCCGCTTTTTCGAAAAAAACGGATTTACCGTCATCGTTAGTGACCAACGGACAAAGCTGACCAATCGGCAGTTGGTCGAAAAAGCGGATGTGGTCATTGTTTCTGTTCCGATGGATAAAGCCGAATCCGTGATTCACGAAATCGCGCCTCATGTCCGCAAGTCCGGTTTACTCATGGATTTCACCTCTCTTAAAGTCTGCCCCATGCAGGCGATGAAAAGCACAAAGGCATCGTATCTGGGTTGCCATCCGCTTTTTGGCCCCACCAATCTCATGGAAGGTCAGGTCGTCATCCTCTGCCCCGGGCGCGGAAAAGAATGGTTTGATTGGCTCAAAAATCTACTCTCCAAAAATCGCATCATCGTACGCAAGCTTTCTGCCAAAAAGCACGATGAAATGATGGCCTATGTTCAGGTTCTTTCTCATTTTACGGATATCACCTTTGCCGACGCGCTTCGAAATTCCGGATTTAAAATGAAGGATTTTTTGAACTATCAAAGCCCCGCCTACCGATTAAAATTGGACATGATGGGGCGTATCTTGGATCAAAGCGCGAACCTGTATGGAAATATTCATATTCAAAACCCACTGAACACCAAGGTGATTGATGGTTTTTTAAAAAGTGCCGAAACACTCTCTGATTTAGTACAACGAAAAGACCTCAAATCATTTGAAAACTATTTCAAAAAAGCGGCTAATTATCTCGGTAACTTCCGTCATGCGGCAATGGAAGAGAGTGATCGGATGATCGACAATCTTATTGGTTCCGCTTCCGTCATTCCTCCTTCTTTGCTCACCGGAAAAGAAGATATCGCTATTTTAGGTCCCAAAAATACATATTCCGATCTTGCACTTCAATCGCTTTACCCCAACTCGAAACCGTATTATGCCACTTCGATTACCGAAGTGTTTGAACTCGTAGAAAATGGACGAATCAAAAAAGGTTTGGTGCCGCTAGAAAACAGTCTCACCGGTTCTGTGCGAGAAACATTGGATGAATTGTATTCAAAAAAAATCAGTATTTCTCACGTGATCAAGCAGCCCATTCATCTCGCTTTGGCAGGGCTTAAAAAGGTGCCACTCAAATCCATCGAGATTATTTATTCTCATCCTCAACCCCTACTTCAGAGTCGCCAATTCATTCAAAAACATTGCCCCAAAGCCATCACTATTCCGGTCGGCAGTACGACAGAAGCGTTGAGACGAATCAAAGGTGAGAACAATGAACATGCGGTCGCCATCGCCGCGCCCATCGCCGTCAAAGCAAATGGACTCACCATTATCCGCGAATCAATCGAAGATGATCACACCAACGCAACCACTTTTGCTCTCATCGGGCGGAATCATTTAAAATCTAAAACCTGTTCCTGGCCAGGTTCAGGAATTAAAAATTTAAAATTAAATAAAACTTCCATTGCGTTCGTGTTTGGCAAAGACTCCCCCGGATCGCTTTACACAGTGCTCGGTGATTTCGCGAACGCGGGCATCAATCTGACGAAAATCGAATCCCGACCACACCCGAGTGTTCCTGGGGATTATGTGTTCTACGCGGACTTTGAGGGATCGATCGACTCTAAAAACGTTCAAAAAACATTGAAAAACATTGAGCAGAAAGTGGCACACTTGAAATTATTAGGGGGTTATTAGGACACTAAATTGTTTTTAGAAGGGTGTATTGGTTACTTCTCCGTTTATTTGCTCGACTCAGGCAAAGGAATTTCTCCTCGCCTCAGGCGCATCGAAATGACAGAAGTGTCGTCATTTCGATGCTCAATTTATTGAGCGGAGAAATCCCTTTGCCTATTTTTACCCAGGGAAATGAGAAAGAGGAGATTGACATATTTTTTGAAATAATTATAATAAACCTCCTCTAATCGGTAGCGTAGTAAAAATGGGGCGTTAAAATCTGACTTCTTGTTTATCTCTAGCCTATAAGTCAGGATTATCTCGATAATCACTAACTTTAAGCTC
>PFOK01000073.1 GCA_002792495.1 Candidatus Peregrinibacteria bacterium CG_4_10_14_0_2_um_filter_43_11
CACCGGAGTCTATTGCGACATTTGCCTTACCTTTTCACCTACCGCCATCATCCGGATATGCCGAACACCACCCATTCCCTTGATGGGAGCTTCAGTCATCTGCGGGATAAAATAGGAATTCATCGGGGGCTCAGATGGCACAGAAAGATCAAGCTGGTCGCAGAACTTTTAAACAAGAAAAACACCTAAAAATGTCCATTATGCCGCAAAGATCGATGTTGGCAAAGATAGGATGTTCTTCGCGCTGTACGATATATTCCCATTCGGTGGGCGACATGTGTTCAACCAAGTCAATTTCACTCGGCGTGACAAGGTGCAATCCAAGAAAAAAATCTCGGTATTCTAAAATAAGTTTTAGTCGCTCCAAAACATTCAACTCATTCCAATGAGTTTCTATTTTTCTCCCCGCCGATGTAGTAATACGGGGGCTCATGTCTTTATTTTTATTTCTATTTTTTTTGTGTCTTATATTATATCACATATTGCACTTTTTTACAAAGCTTTCTTTAAAAATAAACCATCGCCTGCTCCATTTTTTACTATAAGATGATGATGTTTTACCGCTTAAAGAATACCTATGGATTACTACGCCGAATCATTAAAATTGCATGAGGAGCACCGTGGAAAAATAGAAGTGATCTCGAAAGTTCCGCTCAAAACCCGCGATGATTTGAGCCTAGCCTACACGCCCGGTGTCGCGGAACCTTGTATGCGGATTCATCAAAACCCGAGCGATGTTTATAAATACACGAACAAAGGGAATATGGTGGCTGTGGTGAGCGATGGTTCAGCGGTGTTGGGGCTCGGGAACATCGGCGGTGCGGCTGGTATGCCCGTGATGGAAGGAAAGGCGATTTTATTTAAGGAGTTCGGAGGCGTGGATGCGTTTCCTATTTGTTTGGACACACAGGATGTGGATGAAATTGTCGCTACAGTTCAGCACATCGCTCCAACGTTTGGAGGAATCAACTTGGAAGATATTTCGGCACCCCGTTGTTTTGAGATTGAGCAGCGTTTGATTGAGGCTCTGGATATTCCGGTATTTCATGATGACCAGCACGGCACGGCGATTGTCGTACTCGCGGGGCTTATCAACGCACTCAAATTGACCAATCGGAAACTGGAGAATACGAGGATTGTGGTGAATGGCGTCGGAGCCGCCGGTGTGGCGATCACCAAATTATTGATTCGGTATGGAGCGGATCCGAAAAAAATGCTGTTGTGTGATAGCCGGGGGGCGATTTACCTGAACCGTGATCATCTGAACCCCATCAAGGAAAAACTGGCGAAGATCACGAATGTGGCCTGCAAATTGGGCACGGAACATCCCGATTGCAAAACAGGCGGTCTTTCGGAATTGATGGAAGGGGCGGATGTGTTTATCGGGGTAAGCCAGCCCAAGTTAGTCACTTCGGAAATGATAAAAAGCATGGCGAAAGACCCGATCGTGTTTGCCATGGCCAATCCGGAACCGGAGATCATGCCTGATGTGGCAAAAAAAGCCGGCGCCACTATTGTGGCTACAGGACGATCGGACTTCCCCAATCAGATCAACAACGTGCTCGCCTTTCCCGGTTTATTCCGGGGGGTTTTGGATGCAAGAATCAAACGGTTTACGGATGAAATAAAAATTTTAGCCGCGGAAGCGATTGCAGGCTATGTTAAAAAACCGACGGCGGATGAAATCATTCCTTCAACATTGGATAGAGGGGTTGCTAAGGCGTTAGCGGAAACAATTAAAAGCATGACAAAAAAATAGACTTGATTACTTGCTCCATTTGGAGTACATTTGAGTACAAATAACTCCAATCATTATGGCGAGCAGCCGAATACAGGCACGAGTCGATACCAAATTATTAAAAAATGCTGAAAAAATTCTGAATGATCATGGCGTTAAAATCGCTCAGGCTATCACTATGTTCTTAACGGCGGTAAAAAATCAGAATGGTTTTTCTTTTTTATTTCCAAATGATTGCCCTTGTTCACATGAACCGAATGAACAATTGGCCAAAGAACTTCATAGGGAATTGACGGGGAACGAATTGAAGATTTATAATGATAAAGAAGAATTTTTTGAATCCCTCGGACTTTAGCATTTTAAATGAGACAACGACTTACGAAGCAATTTCGACGAAACGTGAATAAGCTTAAATCATCGGGCAGAAAAAACTTAAAGAAATTGCGTTATATAATGGAGCAGCTTATTGGGAGTAAACGCTTAAACCGTAAATATAAGGATCATGCCCTAAAAGGAGAATGGCTTGGTTTTCGGGAATGTCATATCGAAGGAGATTGGTTGCTGGTTTATAAAATTGATGAAGATAGGGACGGTGCAATCATTACATTTTATGCGATTGGAAGTCATGCAGATTTATTCAAATAGCATGAATTTTTATGTTATACTTCCTTCCGATTAAATTACGATTATGAATCTAAACGTTAATTTCTGTGGCATTAATTTTCCTAACCCCACCGTACTCGCCTCGGGTTATTTGGGCGTAACGGGGGCGAGTCTAATCAATTGTGTGAACCATGGTTGCGGCGGTGTGACCGGGAAAACGCTTTTTTTGGAAGAGCGATCGGGGCATCCAAACCCCACTGTCCTGACATTTCAGGGGGGAATCATCAACGCGATCGGTTTGTGCGGAGAGGGGGTAAAAAACGCAGGACATGAATTTGAAAAATACAAAGAGGCCAATCCTGATAATCCGCTCATTGGAAGTGTGGGGGGTGGGAATATGGAGGCTTTGGTGGAGTGTGCGCAGATCATGGATAGCTACCCCGTGGATTTGATTGAATTGAATTTTTCTTGCCCCAATGTGCATGATGAAATGGGGCGTCCTTTCGCGTGCGATCCAAAGATGACGTTTGATGCCACCACCGCTGTTCGAAAGGTGACAAAAAAACCGATCTCCGTAAAATTGTCACCAAATGTGAGCAATATCGGTTTGATCGCCAAGCAAGCCGAAGCAGCGGGGGCGGACGCGATTACGGCTGTGAATACCATGGGACCGGGAATGCTGATTGACATTCACATGCGCCGTCCGGTCCTCGCCAACAAAGTGGGTGGTGTTGGCGGTTATGCCATCACTCCGATAGCTCTGCGCTGCGTGTATGATATCTATAAGGCTGTGCAAATCCCGATCATCGGAACAGGCGGCGTTATCACGGGTGAGAACGCAATCGCCATGCTCATGGCCGGTGCCTCCCTTTTGGGAATCGGTTCCGCGATTGCTTATTACGATATGACGGCTTTTGAAATGATCACTGATAAAATTCGTGCGTTTATGAAAGAAGAAGGATTTAATGACGTGAGCGAATTGGTAGGGCTTGCTCATCAGTAAACAGTGCGCAGTAGTTAGTAGTTAGTAGTTAGTAGTTAGTAGTTAGTTCTCTGTAGCACTGTGCACTGTAGCACTGCATAAATTAATCCAATAAATATGTCCACACATCTCACACCAAAGGTTAAAGAAATCAGACAAGACGCACCGAATTTAAAAACGTATGTCATGGAACATAATTTACGCGCCAAACCTGGCCAATTTGTGATGGTGTGGCTCCCGGAAGTGGATGAAGTGCCGATGTCGATTGGCTGGCAAGCCGACGGTGAATTCCATATGGGCATTGCAAACGCCGGTGATTGTACTCAAAAAATTCATGAGACTGTAAAAGAGGGAGATCGTTTGGGTATTCGCGGACCATTTGGAAAGGGGTTTAGCCTAAAAGAAGGTTGTAAAAAAATTGTTGTTTTAGGAGGTGGATGTGGCACTCCTCCACTCCTCTCTCTTTCTCAGGAGGCGCGTAAAAAAGGAATTGAAGTATTGGCTATTCTTGGCGCACGAAGTGAAGATTATTTGATTTACGAAAAAGAATTCAAGTCATTGGGCTGTGAAGTGAAGATTGCAACGGATGATGGTAGCAAGGGGCATAAAGGGTTTTGTACCGATTTGCTCGAAGCGGAATTGGAGAAAGGCGGTGTGGATTGTGTGTACACCTGCGGTCCGGAAAAAATGATGGTCAAAGTCGCTCAAATGGCCGAAGATTACGGTGTCGATTCCGAGGTGAGCCTTGAACGTTTTATGAAATGTGGCTTCGGCATTTGCGGCCAATGCTGTGTGGATGATTCCGGTCTTCGTGTGTGCAAAGATGGTCCTGTTTTTGACGGAAAGGCCGCTCTTAGATTCACCGAATTCGGAAAATACAGCCGTACGTCCTCGGGGAAGATTAAGGAATAAAAAGATCCAAAGAAGGTGAGACGTTAACGTCTCACCTTCTTTGGATTATATTCGAATGTAATCCATGTCACCTCCAAAACTAGACCGATTAAAAATCATTCGTTATAATTCATTGTACTTTATCTTTTAAATTCAATTCTTATGAACAAAGTATTATCTGGTGGTTGCGGTGGAGGCTGCGATTGCGGTTACAATGGTGGTTGTGGCGGAAGCTGTGGCTAAACAAAAAACCCCGATGTTTCCATCGGGGTTTTTTAATGTAATGTAATTTTTAAATCACATGAGCAAGAGTTAAACTAACATTACTTTTTCAATCCCTTCTCTTCCAACGCAAAAAATAACATAGTATTTTCTTCTTCCATCTTGTGCGGATCGATTGATAGCTTCTACGATAAATATTTCGCTACGATGAGGACCAGCCACCTTTTTTCCTCCGCAATATACAACAAACCTCTCTCTATTATGCTCTATTAATCCCGGTAAATCAGCCTTAAAGGCGGCTCGATTGGCCTCTAAAATCAAATCCCTAGTACCAAGCCCAATAAATTCAATTGTATAAATATGGAGATTATGCTAGAATGGCGACATGAAAATACACATTGTTTCACTTAGCCACAAAGAGGGGAAACTTCTTAATTCAATCGTCACGAAGGGGAGCCATCCCGCGCGCGTTTTTCAGCGTGCCCAAATTCTCCTGAAAGCCAATCGTGGGCTTAAAGACGAAGTAATAGCAGAGCATCTTGAATGCACTCCGCAGCATGCCGGACGCATTAGAAAACGGTATTGCACGGGAGGGCTTGAGCATGCGTTGTACGATGCCAAACGCTCAGGAAAACCTCGGACATTTCAAAAAGAAGATGAAACAAGAATCGTAGCCCTGGCCTGCACAAAAGCTCCTGAAGGGCGGAGCCATTGGACAGGGGAATTGCTCGCCGAAGAAGCGGCGAGAAGAAAGATTGTGAAAAAGATCAGCAAACAAAAAATATGGCTCATTATGAAGCAGCATGACTTGAAGCCATGGAGGGAAAAAAATGTGGTGCATTCCAAAGCTGACAGATGAATTCAAAGAACGAATGGAAAATCTGATTGAACTTTATCTAAAACAACTGAATCCGACAGAGCCTGTGATTTGTCTTGATGAAAAGAGTAAGCAGTTACTTGAAGACAGCCGTGTGGGCAAAGGAGTTATGCCGGGAAAAATTGCCA
>PFOK01000140.1 GCA_002792495.1 Candidatus Peregrinibacteria bacterium CG_4_10_14_0_2_um_filter_43_11
ACCCATATTCAAAATCTCGATAAGCTATTAGGGGCTCAAAAAGGGCAAATCCAAACGCTAGAGCAATCTGTTACGCAAAAGGAGACCCATATTCAAAATTTACAAGGAACATTGCTCGAAAAGGATCAGGTTATTCAAAAGCTATTAATATCCATTAGTAAAAAAAATGAAAATGTGGAGCGCTTGATAAAGTCTGTTGAAGCTAGCTTTGCTAAAAATAAAGAATTGAAAATAGTTTTTTTTAGAGGGGAATATGGCCTTCGGGAGATGGCAATAAAAATTGAAAACTTAGCTGAAAACGTGAATCGATTAAAGAGGTCTTTGAAACAAAAAGAGCAACACATCAGAAATACAGAGCCAGCCTGGAGAGAACTGCAATTAGCTCAAAAAAGTTTCCTCTATCGTTTATCATTGTTGGGGCGTCGTTTTGCAGGGTGGCGTGCATCTGCCAGAAAAAGAGTCAATATTTTTTTTAAAGCGATCCCATTTGGCTTGGAGGTGCTTTTTAGAGAGGGGCCGTCCGCTTTTTTACGAAAGCTCAAGTTGTATATCCAAGGAGACCTTCCTCATACATCTATCAATAACGATTATCAGCGTTACTTACAAAAAATTAAATTCTTTAATCCGCCTTTTTCGAAAATTAAAAAAACCATCGGTTCTCTTCACTATCAACCTAAAATATCCATTATTATTCCTGTCTATAATGTAAAGCAGGAATGGCTCAATAAGTGCATCGGATCTGTCAGGTCTCAGTTTTATCAGAAATGGGAGCTCTGTCTGTATGATGATGCCTCAACAAATAAAGAGACAATAAAATGTCTTGAGGTATGGCAGGAAAAAGACCCTCGGATTAAGGTTAAATTCGGCACTAAAAACCAACATATCTCCGGAGCTTCCAATGATGCACTAAAAATGGCAACAGGCGATTTTATCGGGCTTTTGGATAATGATGATGAAATCACCCCCGATGCGCTTTATGAGGTGGTAAAAGCACTGAATAAAAATAAAGATTTAGATTTTATTTATAGCGATGAAGACAAATTGGATATGGATGGCAATTTGTGTGATCCTCATTTTAAATCTGATTTTAATCTCGATTTACTACTTGGTCATAACTATATTTGTCACTTTACTGTGATTCGAAAGTCGATCGGAGATCGAGTTGGATGGTTTCGTAAGGGGTATGAGGGGTCGCAAGATTATGATCTTTTCTTACGGATTATAGAAAAAACGCAGAAGATTTATCACATTCCCAAGGTACTTTATCATTGGCGTAAAATTCCCGGTAGCACTGCCGCGGAATATAGCGAAAAATCTTATTGTTATAAAACTTCATTAAAGGCATTAACGGATTATATGCATCGCAATAAAATATTAGGCGAAGTAAAAAAAGGAATTACACCTAATACCTTTAGGGTGGAGAGGACAGTCATTGAAAAAAAATTAATTAGTATCATTGTCCCCTTTAAGGATAGACCTGAACTTATGGAGCAATTGCTCAAAAGTATTAAACAGACCACCTACAAAAATTATGAATTATTGCTTATTTCGAACAACAGTAGTGAAAAAAAGGTATTTGAAGTCATCAAAAAATATAAAAAGTACGATGAGCGAATCCATCTTTTTGAATACAACGTTCCTTTCAACTATTCAGAGATCAATAATTGGGCGGTCAAAAAAGCCAAAGGAGAATATATTCTTCTCCTGAATAACGACATCGAAGTAATTGAACAAGACTGGCTAAGGGAAATGGTTTCACATATTCAACGCAAAGAAGTGGGGGCAGTGGGCGCAAAATTGCTATACCCAAACGACAAAATTCAGCATGCGGGCATTATTATGGGAATAGGGGGGGTTGCCGGACATTCTCACAAGTATCTACCAGATCCAAGATATGGCTATTTTTCTCGCCCCCATCTTATACAGGATCTTTCTGGCTGCACTGCAGCATGTCTGCTTACACGACGTGATGTATACGAAAAAGTCGGAAGATTGAACGAAAATGAATTAAAAATAGCATTCAACGATGTCGATTTTTGTCTGAAAATCCGTAAGGCAGGCTATCTTATCGTTTATACGCCATACGCAAAACTATATCATCACGAATCTATTAGTCGTGGTAGCGAAGATACCCCCGAAAAGAAAAAACGTTTTGAAAGGGAATGTGGTTACATGTATCAAACTTGGGGAGAAACCCTTAAAAAAGATCCTTATTACAACCCTAATTTAACATTGGAGCATGAGGATTTTGGCATAAACATTTAAAATGAAACTAAAAAAATATTGGGGAAAAAAGGGCTAGTCTACCAAACTCATTATTGTGAACTTAATTTTTATTAGCTTATGCAGTTTTTGGTTTACCGATTTTACTTAATTAAAGCAGAACAGTAGATGGATGTAAAATAATAGCAATAGATGATTCTTCAAAAAGTTCTCTTTGGGGCGAAAAAAAATAGGAAGGAAATGATAGGTAAATGAAGAGGCTTATTAAAACGATACTTAGTATAGCTTGAATTTTAGCTTTAAAAGTATTGAGCACATAATGTACAAAAATAACAATCATTAGAGGTAGTACAGGAAATAAATATCTGCCTTGCACCCCTGCGTGAACAACTCCATTAAATAAATAAGATTGATAATTAACAAAAAAAGCTAAAAATAAAGTATAAAAAATCACTAATCCCAGGGAAATATTCATAAGCAAATTTTTTCTGGGGTTGAATTGGCGAATAAAGAAAATAGAGAATAAAAAAAATAAAAAAGAAAAAATATGTCCATGGTTTTTTGTTAAATTTATGCTTTTATGAGCAAAAATACCAAATGTTTGATCCTCCATTAACTTGGACCATTTTTCAAGATAGGTGATTGGATCGATAGGATCTAATTTGCCGGTTGATTTGATATTATACATAGCATAATTAGGATCATCTGTAGAACATGTTTCCTGCGAATAAATCTGATGGCATTTTGGGAAAAAACCTCCATATTTTATATGGTTGAAAGAGAACAATAACACATTGGTTAAAAAAATTAAAAAAAGACTAATAGTGATTACTATATTCTTAAATTTTTTCGCAATAATAAATTGCCAACAATCGCTAAATAATTTTTTAAAATTCTTTCTATGTGCAATTCCTAATATAAAAAATAACCCTACCATGAGCGGACCAAACGATATTTTTGTAATCATACCAAGACCCATACAGATGAACACCAAAAACAAATCTCCCACTGATTTTTTACTTAGATGTTTGAAAGTAAAATAGATGCTACTGATTGCAAGTAAATTGACTAAATTATCATAATTCACACTTGACGAAAGAAACGTGAACATTAGTATATTCGTTTGTATCCCAAACGCTGTGATAATTAAATATCTCTCTTTTTCAAAAACTAATTTTAGTAACTTGTAGAATGCAAAAAGATAGATGAGCGAAAATATCAGGTTGATCAGGCGCATAAAAATTGTCTGATCCAGGCCAAGAATATTTAAATGTCCTAATTTTCCTAGCAACATATGATAGAAAAAACGGCTTTGGTTTAGGGTTCCGTAGTTCGACTTCTCATAGTCTTCTGCGGGTATAAAAAGCGAAGGACTTTCAAAATAATTCGTAATTTGCACTAGGTGCTCAATTTCATCAGGCGGTACACCTCGCTGAACATTAAAAATAAAATAACCCGCTTGGACAACAAACAGCCCGACAAGTAGGAACATCAAAAGTGTAAAATAATTTTTTCTTAAAAATGCTTTCATAATTAACATTATTTTAGTAACCTTATATAAGTTTTACAAGACAATTATGAGTAGTATACAAAAAAAAATGTGGGGTGATATTCAGGTAGATAAAAGATCCCGTGGATGGCGTGTTATTCCAGCATTTTTTAAGCGATGTTTACATGCCTTTGCACGATATGTACCTCTAATACCAAGCTGGAGAGTGGCTATACATCGGTGGCGTGGAGTGATCATTGGAGAAAGAGTTTTTATTGGAACTGAGGTTTTTATCGATGATGCAACTCCACATTTGATAAAAATTAATGATGATGTCACCATTATCGCGCGTTCAGCAATCTTGGGGCACGCTTATTATCCTAAGCATTTCTCAAAAATTCTAAAGAATAGCAACGCAAATAAAAAAACAGTTATTGGAAGGGGTGTTTATATTGGTTTTGGCTGTACAGTTCTTCCGGGGGTGATGATTGGTGACTATGCAATTATTGGAGCTGGAAGTATGGTAACAAAGGATATTCCGCCTTACTCCGTTGCCATGGGTGTGCCGGCAAAAGTAATGAGAAATTTTGATTCAAAAAAAATAACATAACTACCTAAAAATGTGTGGTATTCTTGGATTGATCGAATTGGCCGGCTACTCAGTGACACACAAAAAAACAAGGCAACTTACAGATCGCCTCTTTGTGCTCGCAGAATCTAGAGGCAAAGAAGCCTCCGGTTTTGCCACGAAAATGGGGGCAGGTTTAACGGTCTATAAAACGAATCAATCCATCAGGTATTTAGTAAAATCAGCGGCCTACAAAAAAACTTTAGGCCAAAATCAAGCAATCAAAATTATTGGTCATTCGCGTTTGGTAACAGACGGCAGAGCTTCGGTTAACATCAATAATCAACCTTTTGTAAAACATGGCATAGCGGGTGTTCACAACGGAATAATTGTGAATAAAGATCAAATTTGGGAAAAATATCTAAATGAAAATCGGGAGTCAGAATTAGACAGCGAGTTAATTCCGACTCTCTTGAGTCATTTTTTCAAAGAGGGGGATGATATCGGCACCTCATTAAAAAAGATGTATGGCGAATTTTATGGTATGACTACAATCGCCCTTTTTTTTGAGGCTACCAATCATTTATTATTGGCAACCAATAATGGTGCTCTCTACTATTTACCCAGTCGGGATCACTCGGTATTCATATTCTCTTCGGAGAGCATCATGCTCAAAAAAGCAGTACAACAAGCGAACCTCAATGCTGTTTTTGATACGGAGGAAATTGTACACATGACTCCAGGAAGGGCATGTAGTGTAAACCTATCCTCTTTAAAAATTGAAGACATCGATTTTCAAAATGGAGAAACTTTTTCAGATTGGAATGTTTCCGAAAAAGGTGTGATTAACGACATTTCTGAACCGGATAAGCACAGCTCACACAACTTTGTTAAAATCGAGAAAGAATTTGCCCCTAACCAAGAATTCACAACCTTTTTTCGAGAGTGTGAAAATCACATCACAGATTTAACAAGATGCAATAAATGTGTATTACCTAAAACTTTTCCATTTATCGATTATGATGAAGAAGGTACGTGTAATTTTTGTCGTAGCTATCACAAGCTAAAATTTAAGGGGGCGGATATTTTTGAAAAACGAATGGAGAACCACAGAAGAAATGATGGAAAGCCAGACTGCATTGTCTCTTTTAGCGGAGGTCGTGATAGCTGTTTTTCATTGCATTACATCAAAAAGGTTTTAGACCTCAATCCCATTGCCTACTCATATGACTGGGGGATGGTAACCGACTTGGCACGACGAAATCAAGCCAGATTGTGCGACAAGCTCGGAGTGGAACATATTTACATTTCAGCTGACATTCCAAAAAAACGTAAAAATATTCAACGCAATGTCTTGGCGTGGCTAAAGTGGCCAAATCTAGGAACGATACCCCTTTTTATGGCAGGGGATAAGCAGTATTTTTACTACGCCAACAAGCTAAGAAAAGACTATCAAATCGACGCGCTGATCATGGGGGATAATATGCTGGAGTCCACCAATTTTAAAACGGGTTTTTGTGGCATAAAGCCTGTTTTTGATCGTGAAAAAAACTACCACATTCCTTTAATGAGCAAATTCAAAATGTTGGGATTCTATAGTAAAGAATATCTATCAAACCCTAGTTATTTAAACCGGTCACTCTTAGATACCACCAAAGCATTTTTATCTTATTATTTCATCCCCCATAACTTCATCAATATTTTCGATTACATAGAATGGAAACAACCTATGATTGAAAAAATCCTATTTGATGAATACGACTGGGAAATCTCTCCACATACTTCCACTACCTGGCGTATAGGAGACGGTACTGCCGCTTTTTACAACTACATTTATTACACGGTTGCCGGCTTTACAGAAAACGACACCTTTCGCAGCAATCAAATCCGCGAAGGTCATATCACCCGAGAAGAGGGCCTGAAAAAAGCGACCGAAGAAAATAAGGCACAGTGGAATAATATCAAATGGTATTGTGATACTATTGATATCGATTTTGATGAAACGATAAAGATTATTAACCAGATCCCAAAACTTTATAAGAAATGAAACTATTTTTTTGCACCAGCTCGTATCCGGCAGAATCCAATATTACAATCGGTAGTGTGGCTTCTTTTGAGAAGGATTTTGTAATGGAATTGATCAAAAAAAATGTCGAAGTATTTGTGATTACTCCCAAGCAACCAGGAGATGGATTTGATGAAAAACACCCCAAATTACATATCATCCGCTACAATTGGGCTGGCTCAAAAAAAGGTACAGAATTATCTTCATTGAATATTTTTAATCCGCACGATCTATGGTTCGCAATCTCGATTTTCTGGAATGGAGCCAGGGCGGTTCTGAGGCTTGCCAAAAAAGAAAAACCAGATTTTAATTTTGCATTGTGGGCAGTGCCAGCTGGGTTTTGGGTCTGGATATGTAAAAAACGTTTTAAAGTACCTTATGCTGTATGGACACTCGGATCCGATATTTGGGTGTATGGACGAAAATTCTACACAAAACCTTTGATTAAAATGATTTTGAGGTCAGCAGACAAGTTATATTCAGACGGCTTTTTACTCGGAAAAGAAACAGCTAAGTTAGGTGGTCAGAAATGTGTTTTTTTACCCTCAACACAAAAGTTGACGACGGAGGGGATTGAAAAAATGCAATTGCCCTACAAAACAGAAAAAATTAATTTTCTTTTTATTGGGCGTTATCACATCAACAAGGGGCCAGACGTGCTTTTAGATGCAATTGCACTTTTACCGAAAGAGATTGGCGAAAAATGTCACTTTCATTTGTTTGGTGGTGGCGATTTAGAGCCCCTGCTTTTCCGGAAAGTGAAAGTATTAAATCTAAGCAATATCACTATCAACGGGTTTGTGAATACGACAGAATGTTCAGCACTTTTAAGGCATGCTCATTTTCTTATTATCCCCTCGCGAGAGGATAGCATTCCAGTAGTTTTATCAGATGCATTGCAGTGCCACTTACCTGTTATTGTAGCTCAGGTGGGGGATATGAAACAGCTTGCAGACGAATATGGAATTGGGTATTCTTTTCCACGGGAAGATGCTAAAATATTGGCGAAATATATACAGCAAGCTGTAAATGATGATAAAGAAAATTTTAGAAACAAAATTGATGAGGTGCTAAAGATTTTTGATCTTCCTGGGACAGTGAATCATTTAATAACGGATATTAAATCAATAATAAAATGAGAGATAATTTTTTAGTTTTTGGTCAACCGCTTATTGAGCAACCCGAAATAGACGAGGTGGTGGCTTCTATGAAGGCATCCTGGCTTGGAACGGGGCCAAAAGTGCGAGAGTTTGAGGAGCGATTTGGGCAATACAAGGGGGTTACAAATGTGGCAGCAGTAAACTCCTGCACAGCGGCCTTACATCTTGCCTGCGTAGCGTTAAGCCTTGGGCCTGGCGATGAAGTGATAACAACGGCAATGACATTTTGTGCCACAGTAAATTCAATTATTTATACGGGGGCAACACCAGTTTTGGCAGATATAAATCCAAACACTCTCAACATTGATCCGGAAGATATTGAGAAAAAAATCACCGAAAAAACAAAAGCAATTTTGATCGTGCATTTTGCGGGGAGGCCCTGTGAGATGGATCAAATTATGAAAATTGTTAAACGACATAATCTTAAGGTAATCGAAGATTGTGCACATGCCATTGAGACCGAATACCATGGTCAGAAAGCAGGAACCTTTGGGGACTTATCATGCTTTAGTTTCTATGCGACAAAAAATATCGTTACTGGTGAAGGGGGTATGATTATGAGCAATCAAAAATCATATATAGATAAAGCAAAAATCAAGGCGTTGCACGGACTGAGTGTGGATGCTTGGAAACGATTTTCCGACGATGGCTATAAGCACTATTATGTAGAGACACTTGGATATAAATACAACATGATGGACTTGCAGGCGGCTATTGGCATCCACCAAATTCAGAGGGTAGATGAATATTGGGGACGACGTGAAAAGGTATGGAATCAATATCAGGAAGCATTTAAAGATCTATCTTGCGGAACACCAGCGGATGCGGAGCCTGATACACGCCACGCCTATCATTTATACAGTCTGCGAATTGATCCAAAAGCATGTGGTATAAAGCGCGATGATTTTTTGGTGGCCATGCAAAAAAACAATATTGGCTGCGGAGTCCATTATCTAGCCATTCCGGAACATCCTTTTTATAAGGAAAAATTTGGGTGGGATGCTACACAGTATCCTAATGCATTAAAATTTGGACAAGAAACAGTCAGTATACCCATTTCACCTAAACTTACTGAGCAGGATATTGACGATGTAATTGAAACGGTAAGGCATATTTTATCTCAAACACCATGAATGACACATTGATCAAATTGGGCTATCCTCTCACCTTAGTAAAAGAATATAAACATTGGTGTCTATTATTTAGACCTAAACAGATCACGTTAGGTTCGTTAGTTTTAGTTTGTAAGGAAGACACGATAGAATTTTCCAGGATATCAAGTGCAAGTTTTGAGGAATACACAAAAATATTGCCTATTATTGAGGAAAAATTAAAATTCCTATTTAATTATGACAAAATAAATCATTTAATGCTGATGATGAACGATCCTCACGTTCATTTTCATATCATACCTCGATACGCAAACTCCAAAAATTTCAATGGATATATATTCCAAGATTTAGGATGGCCAACAATTCCAGACTTTTCTCAAGATAATCAAATACCCTCTAATATTTTTAATCAAGTATTGCAATTCATAAGTGTTTCATTTAATGATTGTAAAATTCCTTCAATAAAAAAATATAATCGAGTCTATACAACTGGTGTTTTTGATTTATTTCACCCTGGTCATTTAAATATTATTAAACAATCCAAGGAGATAGCTCATTATTTAATTGTTGGGATATCAACGGATGAATTAGTTTGGCATTGTAAGAATAAGCGACCAATAATACCCTTCGAGGAGCGCAAAAAAATAATTTCTTCTATTATTTATGTTGATGAAGTAGTTCCACAATTTGATAAAGATAAACAGGCTGCGGTCAATAAGTACAAAATAGATGCAATTACCGTTGGTGATGACTGGAAAGGCAGATACCCCCCCGTTTCTTGCAAAGTAATTTATTTCCCATATACCAAGTTTGTGAGTTCTACATCTATGCGTGAAAATATTCAGAGTGGAAAAACAATCGATACTCCATAAATTTAATGAAATCCATCTTTGTTTTATTCGGAATTAACTCCATCGCCTACAATGTGGCGAGCGCTTTTCAAGATTCAAATTATTTGGTTTATACCGCAATGCCAAAGGGGGCTAATAGAATGTTCAACTACAGTAAATATTTTAAAAAGGTAAAACGATCTCGTTTTCGATGGGATGATGAACGATTTTTAGAGGACTTAATCCATTTTTTAGAGCAACAGGATTTCACTCAAAAAATCCTTACTTTTTTAACAAACGATCAAGCCCTTCATTTTTGGATGCAGAACGAAAAAAAACTATCAAAATACCTATCGATCCAAAATAAAGACATTGGCCTTTTTTATAATAAACATAGGTTTTTCAACGCGATTAAGGGGCAGTCGTTTTCTCCAAAAACATGGGCGTCAGGAGATACAAAAACGTTTCCATGTATTGTAAAACCCGCTTATAAAGATTTTAAAAATAAGTTTTACAAAAACCTTGGAGCAAAAATCAAAATCCTCAATAAAGAAGCGGACTTAAATTTATTAAAGGATTTCCATTTCGATGAACTGATTTTTCAGGAAGTGATCGATTTTGATCCAGGAAAAGAATTCAGTTATTGGGCTTATCGTAATCCGCAGGGGGAAATAGATTCTTTTGTTGCTCAGCATCTCAACAAATATCCTAACAAGACAGGGCGTGTTTCACACACAAAACTGATTGATAATACTTCAATAAAAAGGATCGGAGAATCAATCATGAGCCAGCTCAACTATATTGGAATTGGGGATATACAGTTCGTTCTCGACAAAAAAACTAACTCCTACAAAGTCATAGAGATGAACCCACGGCTATGGTGTAGTCATGAATTATTGCTCATGAACGGTATTAACTTATTAAAAAAATGTGCAGCGGATTATTACAAACTAGAAACAACCTTATTGCCAACAAAAGGGAATGGTCAGGAATGGTTTAGTTCACTTTACAGCATTAAGCACAATCGACCATTGAGCTACAATACGGAGTTCCACAGCCTCGATTCAGACAATCTGATGACCAAAATTTTGATTTGGTGGTATTTACGAGTAAAGTATCTATATTATTCAATTAGAAGATTCTAGCTTATGAACAATCCTACTGGATGTCCTGTTGGTGTAGAAGAGGGTACACGTTACAAGTTGCAGAAAAAAGCGAATAATGGCTTGATTTACAGTTTATACTGGGAGATAGGCTATGGTTTTGCTCATATTTTTAAATATCTTCGATTATCCCCCAATTTTGTCAGCTTTCTCTCACTGATCTCTTATGTAGTAATGGGGTACCTTTTTTTAAACGCCTATTTTGCCTGGGGGGGCATTGCCTTTTTGTTTGGAGTTTTAATGGATTGCACTGATGGAAAGTTAGCACGAATGACTAATAAAACCTCTCGTTTAGGGATTTGGCTGGATTACAATTTTGACAACGTGCGACCGCTTTTTTTATATCCTGCAATAGCCATTGCTCTTTTTGAATCGAGTCCAGAACTGTATTTTTTCATTTTCGCTTTCGTAGCAATAGCCATGAATTTAGTTTTTGTAATCATTAACATGAAATGGGATGATTTTAGTTTCTCGAAAGAGAACAAAGAAAGTTATGTAAAAAATTCACGATGGCATCCCATTTTAAAACAGTTTTATTTTTATGAAGGCATTGAGCCGCTTGCCTTGCTTGGGTTTGTCTTCTTTGGGCACATAGATTGGTATCTCATTTGCTGGGCATGTGGAATGACATTAATGTATTTATTAATGGCATTTTATGGTGGCTTTGTAATTAACAGAAAAGATAAAAATGAAGCTCAATAAATGGTTTTCATATATTTTGGCCTTGCTACTAATTGGAGCGGTGTTTTATTTTTCTAAAAACCAGTGGCAGTATTTTGCAAAGATCAAAGAGATTTCCTGGCAAGGAGTTTTTTGGATTTCATTGGCTTTTATTCTTGCTCAAGTGGCTCAGAGTATACAACTCAAGTGGTATATAGAAGTTTTTGATATCCATTTATCTTATATTGAAGCTTTTGGTCTTATTTCATTACAAGCATTTGGCAATTATTTACCACTCAGTGGAGGAGTGATTTCTAACATTACCTATTTAAAGGCAAAAAAAAAACTACCCGTATCCAAATATATGAGTTACTTACTAGGAGACACCATTCTAAAGTTTTTTATTTACAGCGTATTGGGTCTCATCTTACTACTTTGTGGAAGCTTCATATTCGGGCTGTTCGAAATTAATTTTTTAATCATTGGCTTTTTAATATTCCTTTTTTTCTCTGCAGTGGTTTGTATTTTTTCCCCAAACATTAATAGTGGCACCCAAAACAAAATTCTCTTATGGCTATTGCACATGCACAAAGGGTGGGATTTGATCAGGAGAAACAAGTCACTCATTTTTAAAAACGCAATATTACACATAGCTATATTTGTTTTAATTGCCCTACAGTTTTATGTGATTTTCGGGGAAATGGGAATCGAAGTGAGCTTCCCCGCTGTACTTATTCTGACCGTAGTCACTAATATCATAAAAATCTCCTCTCTTTTTCCTGGCAATTTAGGGCTTAGGGAGACAGTCTCTGGCGGAATCACTAAAATATTTAGCCTCTCCTTCGAAGCTGGTTTCACTGCTTCCTTGTTTACCAGGGTGATTACAATGGTTTGGATTTCCCTTTTCGGGATCTATTTTTCATTTTCCCTGATTCGCAATTTCCGAAAATAATCCCTTTTCTGAAAATACAAAATCTGCTCTTGATTGGTACGAATTCGGTCAAACATATCAGCAATCAGGGCCATAATAATAGTTAAAACACCTATTAAATTTAAAAGCCCTCCTAAAAATCCGAAAACTTTATAAGGCGAAAAAGTGCCTATTTGAAAATAATGAATAATCAACCAAACATCTAACCCAAGCCCCATTAAGAAAATCAGTATTCCTACAATTCCAAAGAATCTTAAGGGCTGATGATCACGGTAAAATCTCAGAATAATCAAAAAAGTACCAACGGCGTACTTAAAAATGCTTCCAGCCACCCGGGAAACTCGATCTGCAAAATATTCTACAGAAATCGGAATTTCAGCAATGGTGAGTTCTTTATGAGAAAGATCCAGAATCGTTTCCTGAGTATAAGTAAACCTTTCCACTAGATTAAGCTTTAAAAGGGCTTCACCGCTATAGGCACGAAATCCACAGCTCACATCACGGACACTACGACGAGCAATTGATGAGACCAAACGAGCAATCTGCCTATTCCCCCAATACTTAACGCGAGACATAAACTTAGGTCGAACGCCCTCTTGATGAAACCGATTGCCTGTCACAAAATCAGCTTCACCTTTTAAAATCGGTCTGATTAAATTTGGAATATCCTTTGGATTGAATTGGCCATCTGCATCAATACTAACCACAATATCGGCCCCCCGTTCAAGCGATTGATTCACACCAGTATGAAAAGCCGCTCCAACTCCTTTATTTGTAGCATGGGAATAGACAGTAGCTCCATACTTTTCAGCAACACTTTTTGTATTGTCAGTACTTCCATCATCAATTACTAAAACTTCAATTCCATCAATACCATCAAGCTGATGTGGTAGGGAGTCAAGTGTGGCTCCAATGCGCACCTCCTCATTGAACGCAGGCATATAAATGACAAGTTTCTTTCCTTTATCCATAGCCAATTCCCTTAAGAATTATTTCAGTTTGAGAAAAATCAACACTATGATATATGTTCTTGCCATCAATCACCACTTTAATTCCAGTATTGGCATAGTTTTGAGGAGTAATCTGTTTAAATTCTTCATGTTCCGTGGCGATAATCACCGCGTCTACTTTTTCTAGGAGATCCTTGATAGAATTAACATTCGATTCCTCTGGAAAATAAGGATCAAAAACAAACAGTTCTGCCTTATAGCCTTGTAATAATTTAATTATTTTTAATGCTGGACTTTCGCGTTTATCGGCCACATTACCCTTATAGGCGATGCCCAAAACTCCTATTTTTGAATTATCAATAGAGTTTCCAGTACTACTGAGAGCATCTTTCAGTTGGCTGATAGTATAAGCTGGCATACTGTTGTTGATTTCTCTGGCAAGTTTTAAAAATTGATGTTCAAAACCACTTTTTTGCGCTCTCTCAATCAGATAATAGGGATCAACCGGAATACAATGTCCACCAACGCCACACCCAGGAAAATGAGGCATGAAAGCAAAAGGTTTATTAGAAGCTCCACTCATAACTTCTAATAGATCGATACCAAGAACACTGAACGATTTTGCTAATTCGTTTACGTAAGCAATATTGATATCACGAAAAGTATTTTCAATGATTTTGGTAGCTTCGGCAACTTTCAGACTGGTCATTTCATTTATGTCGGCGCTGAGAAAGGAACGATAGAAATCAGCCACCATCTTACAGGCTTCTTTAGTAGTAGCGCCAATATTGCGAGGAATATTATAAACATTCCATTTTTTATCTCCTGGGTTGATGCGCTCTGGACAATGCGCAACATGAAAATTTATTTTCACTTTCATACCCGTTTTCTCCTCCAGTAAAGGAATGACTATTTCCTCGGAAACACCAGGATTTACGGTAGATTCAAGAATTATAGTGCTCCCATTCTCAACGTAAGGACTTAGAGCGATTATTGCAGATTTAACGGGAGATAGATCGGGTAAATGATCATCGTTAACGGGAGTAGGGACACAAACAACGAAAAAATCAGAATCCTGCATGATCGCTGGATCCGTTGATACTTCAAACTGCACTGTCTGCATATCTTCGGCAGCCTGCTTATCATCAATAGGAGGTACCCCCTTTTGAATAAGACCAATTTGTTTCTGACTAATATCGAAACCGCAAGTCGTATATTGCCCATTTTTAGCGATAGCACACAATAGTGGAAATCCCACATAACCCAGTCCTACAATACAAACTTTTTTTTTGGATAAATTCATAATACACTAGTCAAATATTACCGATACAGCTTATCCTTTTTTGACCCTGAAATCAAATCGATAAAGTCCCTAATCTTTTCTGAAAATAAAAATTAAGTTACCCATTTTCAATTATTATGCTATATTGTAGCCCGTTTTTTAAATTAATCCCATTCTCATGAAAGGCATCATTCTCGCTGGCGGAGCCGGCACACGTTTACACCCCATCACCAAAGTCACCAGCAAGCAGCTTTTGCCGGTTTACAACAAGCCCATGATCTTCTATCCGCTCGAAACACTTTTGAAGGCGGGTATCACAGACATTCTCATTATCATCGCGCCGGAAAACGCGGGGGATTTTGTCCGCTTACTCGGATCCGGAAAGGAATTTGGGGCCAAATTCACGTACGAAGTTCAGGAAAAGCCGGAAGGATTGGCGCAAGCCTTTATTATTGGCGCGAGTTTTATCGGTAACGACAGCGTGGCGATGATTTTGGGAGACAATTTGTTTGAGGATGATTTTTCAGAAGCGGTGAAAAACTTTAAATCAGGCGCTTCCATTTTTCTCAAAGATGTCCCCGACCCTCAGCGCTTTGGGATTGCCGAAATAGATGCGGATCTAAACGTGCTAAGCGTCGAAGAAAAACCGAAAATTCCAAAATCAAAATACGCGATCACCGGTCTTTATATGTACGACAACACCGTTGTCGAAAAGGCGAAAAACATCACCCCTTCCGCGAGAGGTGAATTGGAGATCACCGGTTTACACGACATGTACCTTAAGGAGGGTAATCTGAACGCCGTTATTCTAAAAGGCAAGTGGCTCGATACGGGAACTTTCGAATCTTTGCATGAGGCAAGTTGTTTCGCCCGCGAAAAAGCGTTAAAACAATCACACTTACAGGTAACTGAAATGAGGATAAAAGAAAGATTAGTGTAATTTTCTGAAAAGCTCCCCGTTTTTTAGGCGACCTTATCCACCGAAACATAACCAGAAATTTCCTTCGTCCGAATACGTTCCAGCCAAAGGGATTTCTCTCCGCCTGAGGCGGATCGAAATAACATGGTGCCGATCGTCATTCCGCACGCCGATGCGGAATCCCTTTGGCCAAGCCGGGCAAGCGAACGAAGAAACAATCGAAATACCCCCCAGAGAGGAGGGCGAGAAGCACCTTTGACTGAGGCAGGTCGAAATGACATGGTGCCGATCGTCATTTCGAATGCAGTGAGAAATCCCTTTGCCTAAGTTGGGCAAGCGAACGAGAAAGTGATCGGTATTGACGTAACTTATAGTTTTAAGTATACTTTAAATAACTAGATAAATAATTAAACTATTTAAGTATGATTAAAACTTATATACCGAGAGATATTTATCTCAAACGGATAGAGCCGTTCATAGATAAGGATGTTATTAAAGTACTGGTAGGCCAGCGCAGAGTGGGGAAAAGCTATCTTTTGTTTCAGATAATGGACTTAATAAAAAAAAAGCACAAAAATCCGAATATCGTCTACATCAACAAGGAATTAAACGAATTTGAAAATATATTGAATCACAAAGATTTATTAGAATTTATTGGCAAAAAAGTTATAAAAAATGTAAAAACATATGTTTTTATAGACGAAATTCAGGATATCGGTCAATTTGAAAAAGCCCTCCGAAGTCTGCAGGCCGAAGGTTTATATGATATTTATTGTACGGGGAGTAACGCGAATTTATTCTCAGGCGAACTGGCAACATACCTCAGCGGAAGATACATTGAAATAAAAGTTTACAGTCTTTCGTACGAAGAATTCCTGAGGTTCAAAAGCCTCGATAGCAACAAGGAGTCTTTGTTGAAATTTATAAAATACGGAGGATTGCCTTATTTGATACATCTTCCCCTGGAAGACGAAGTGATTTACGATTATTTGAGCAATATCTACTCCGCGATACTTTTTAAAGACATAATAAAAAGACATAGAGTCAGGAATGCGGTCATACTCGAAAGGCTTATAGAATTTTTGACGGACAACGTAGGAAGTTTTGTTACGGCAAAACGAATAAGTGATTTTTTGAAGTCACAAAAGATAAAAATATCACCATCCGTGATTCTGAATTATCTCCAATATCTTTCAGCGGCATTTTTTATATTTAAAGTTCAGAGATCGGAAGTGGGAGGCAGGAAGATATTTGAGATAAATGAAAAATACTATTTTGAAGACTTGGGACTAAAGCATTCAATACGCAGGTACAACAATAATGATATTAATAAAGTTTTGGAAAATCTGGTTTTTATGCATATGAAAATATGCGGATATTCCATTACGGTTGGACAAATCGGATCCAAAGAGATTGATTTTGTGTGTAGCAGAGGTGAAGAAAAAATTTATATTCAGGTTGCCTACATCATCAACGATGAAAAAACCCGGGAAAGGGAATTCGGCAATTTGCTGGGGATAAAAGATAACTACAAAAAAATAGTTGTCTCGATGGATGAAATGGGAGAAGGTAATTTTAAAGGCATCCGGCAAATAAATATTACGGATTTTTTAAGCAAGTATTGGTAAAATTAATTTTTTCTTCACCTCATTCAAAATAACGATCGCAGGTTTATTGACAAAAGAGAATCGGTTCGCTTAAAATGGAAGCACAATTAGCCTCATCAAGAGTAGCGGGTAGAGATTTGGCTCAGTAACCCGCTCCGCAACCGGTCTGAAGTGACATTCAGAAAAGGGTGCGCCATCCAAAATATGTCCCCGCGTAGGCTGGGGACATGTCCCCGCGTAAGCTGGGGATAAGATGAGTAGTCACCTAAAATGGCTTCTCATTAACTTAAGAAGTTTTTATTATTTTATTGGTTTGTTAAATGGATTCATTTGCTAGTATTAAAAATTTAAAGGATTTAGAAGTCTATCAATTAGCACGAGAACTTGGAAAACTGGTTTGGAATATTGTTATTCAATGGGATTATTCAAAACGTAAAACAATCGGAGATCAATGGACCCAGTCAACCGATTCAATCTCCGCAAATATCGCGGAAGGATACGGACGTTATTACTTTAAGGAGACCATACGATTTTATTATTATTCTCGTGGCTCAGAATTTGAATCTTATGATTGGTTTGAAAAGGCAAAAGAAAGAGGATTGCTAAAAGAGGGGGAAATTGATCAATTCCAAATATTAATGGATCAAATCCCAAAAGAATTAAATATTTTAATCAAACGTACACGTATAAATGCTGAAAATTATGGAAGGGAACAATAAATTAATAAACTAATAGATCAATTATGAGTAAATACTTTTTCACTTCCGAGTCCGTCACGGAAGGTCACCCTGATAAAATCTGCGATCAAATTGCCGATGCGGTCCTCGATGCTGTCCTCACCGACGATCCCGATAGCGCGTGTTGCTGTGAAGTCTTTACCACAACGGGTCTCATTGTTGTGGGAGGCGAAATCACCACTAAAACATATGTCGACATCCAAAAAATCGCTCGCGATACGCTTAAAAAAATCGGTTACGACAATGCCGATTACGGAATCGATTACAAGAGTTGCGCGGTGCTCAACGCCATTCACGAACAGAGCGCGGATATCGCGCAGGGGGAAGATGCCGAAAAAGGCACTCACAAGGCCCAGGGGGCGGGGGATCAGGGGATGATGGTGGGGTTTGCCTGCACGGAAACGCCGGAGCTCATGCCCCTTCCCATCATGCTCGCGCACGGGCTCACCCGTCGTTTGGCCGAGGTACGCAAAAACGGCACCATCCCCTACCTTCGCCCGGATGGCAAAAGCCAGGTGACAGTGGAATACGAAGAAGATCCTTCCGACCACGGAATGGTCGGCAAACCGGTGAGTGTAGAGACGGTCGTTATCGCGGCACAGCATCACGACGATATCTCTCATGAACAAATCCGCGCGGATATCATCGAACACGTCATTAAGCCGGTTTGCGGAAAATGGCTACGTAAAGACACTCATTTCCTCATCAACGAAACGGGTAAATTCGTCATCGGTGGTCCCCAGGGGGATACCGGCGTCACCGGTCGCAAAATCATCGTCGACACCTACGGCAGTATGGGTCGTCACGGAGGCGGCGCGTTTAGCGGAAAAGTACCCAACAAACAGGATCGCTCCGGCGCTTACATGGCGCGTTACATCGCCAAAAATGTCGTCGCGGCCGGGTTGGCCGGTCAATTCGAAGTTCAGCTCGCGTACGCCATCGGTTATCCCGAGCCGGTTTCCGTTCATGTGAATCCGTTCGGAACAGGAAAAGTGTCCAATGAGGTGATCGAAAAAGCCATCCGCCGGGTTTTTGACATGACTCCCGCCGGCATCATCAAAACGCTTGATCTCAAACGCCCTATTTACAGTGCCACTGCGGCTTACGGCCATTTTGGTCGCTCCGAATTCCCATGGGAAAAATTGGACAAAGTAGAGGCATTAAAGCAGGCGGTTCAATAGATTTGACTTTTTATTGTAATAAGTTACAGTGATTACTGTAAAAAATAACAGTTAATAATGTTTAATTTTCGTTCGACAATCACTGTGAAATTACTCAGTTATTTTCTTCTGAATCCGGAAGAGAAAAACTACTTAAATGAATTGGCGCGTCTCTTAAAAGTTGATTCAGGGAACCTGGATAGGAAAATTAAAAAACTTGAGCAGGAAGGTGTTTTTGTGAGCGAAAAAAGAGGGAATCAGAGATATTACTTCCTGAATAAAAAATACCCTCTTTTAAAGGAACTTAAAAAAATATTCGAAGCAAAATACAGTTTGGCGGAAAAAATAACATCCGTTTTAAAAAAAATAAAAGGAGTCAAAGAAGCTTATTTTTTTGGTTCTTATGCAACGGATTCTCTCCGGGAGGGGAGTGATATTGATTTACTCATTGTGGGGAGGCATAAGACGCGTGATGTTCAGGAAAAAATACTGGAGTTCCAGCGATTTTATAAAAGAGAGTTTAATATCATCAATATTACGGAAGATGAGCTCAGGGAAAGAAAAAAGAATAAAGACCCTTTCATAACTCATTTGTTTTCAAATCAATTGATAAAAATAATTTAATGTTTGAAAAGTTTTCGTTTCAAAAAGAACAGGTAACGCTTTATTTTAACGCGGCACTGAGAGATATTAAAATCGCGGAAAAATCGGACGTATCGGAAGTTGTTTTCCGGTTTTCTTATGATGCATTTCTTAAATTAGCTATCGCTTTCTGTTCCAAACATAATTTGCGTGTCAAGGCCCGTGCAGGACATCACATCGAACTCATCAACATGTTTTCGGAGCTGACAGGCGACAAAACAATTGAGGTGATTGGCAACGAAATGAGAGCAAAACGCAATATCGATCTGTACAGCGGGGGCACTTTGATCACCAAAAAAGAATCCAAAGAATATTTTCATTGGATTGATGGGTTGATTCAAAGATATCAGAATCAATTTTAATCAAACGCACACGAACAAATGCGCAAAATTATGAAAAGGAACAATAAATTAATAAACCAATAAATCAATAAACTAATAAATATGAATTATAAAATAAAGGATATAAAATTATCCGAATTCGGCCGTAAGGAAATCGAAATTGCCGAAAAGGAAATGCCGGGACTCATGGCGCTTCGTCAGAAATATGGCGAATCAAAACTTCTGCATGGTGCGCGTATCGCCGGTTGTATCCACATGACCATTCAAACCGCCGTTCTGATCGAAACCTTGATCGAATTGGGCGCGGAAGTTCGCTGGAGCAGTTGCAACATTTTTTCCACTCAAGACCACGCCGCCGCTGCCATTGCCACTACCGGCGTTCCCGTATTCGCCTGGAAAGGCGAAACCGAAGAGGAATATTGGTGGTGTGTGGAACAATCACTCAAATTTTCCGATGGAAAGGGTCCTAATATGATTTTGGATGACGGTGGTGATCTCACTCAGTTGATTTACGAAAAATATCCGGAGATGTTGATCGAAATTCGTGGCATCACCGAAGAAACGACAACGGGCGTCCATCGCCTTTATCAAATGATGAAGGAAGGCAAACTCAAGACTCCGGCGATCAACGTGAACGATTCCGTCACCAAAAGTAAATTCGACAATCTCTACGGTTGTCGTGAATCCCTTGCCGATGGCATCAAGCGAGCGACCGATGTGATGATTGCGGGAAAGGTCGTGGTCGTAGCGGGTTATGGCGATGTGGGCAAGGGGTGCGCGCATTCCATGCGTTCGTATGGCGCCCGTGTGATCGTGACCGAAGTCGATCCCATCATTGCCCTGCAGGCCGCGATGGAAGGCTACGAAGTCAAACCGATGGATGAAGCGTGCAAAGAAGGAAATATTTTTGTGACCGCCACAGGCTGCTTAGATGTGATCATGGGAAAACATTTGGAGCAAATGAAAGATCAAACCATCGTGTGTAACATCGGTCACTTTGATTCCGAAATCAATGTCGCCTGGTTGCAAGCGAATGCGGAAAAAATCAATATCAAGCCTCAAGTGGATAAATTTGTTCTCAAAAACGGCAACGAACTGATTCTACTGGCCGAAGGTCGCCTCGTTAATCTGGGCTGTGCCACCGGTCACCCCAGTTTTGTAATGAGCAACTCCTTCACCAATCAGGTTCTTGCTCAAATAGAATTGTTTACTAAAACAAGCGATTACCCCGTGGGCGTTTACATGTTGCCAAAAAAACTCGATGAAGAAGTCGCCCGACTCCATTTGGAAAAAATTGGTGTCAGACTCGAAACACTCACCGAAAAACAGGCAGAGTACCTCGGCATCTCCGTCGAAGGCCCTTATAAACCGGAACATTACAGGTATTAAATACCCCCTCTGCACTCCCCCTCATCTTTTCGTTAATCGTTTAACGGTTTCGATACGCGTATCGGTTCACGTTTAACGTCTGACGGTTCGTTTAACGTAAGACGAAAGACGATACTCACATCGATAACTTGCTCCGGCGCAATAACCCTCTCGTCTACTCTTCCTGCTTTTATTGCCTTTTTTCCTGTGATTTGTTTTCGCTCGCCGCTGGGCGTTCCTTTTTGTAACCAAAAAGTAACCAAAAAGTTCCGGGGGTTCCTGAAGCCTATTCATCGCTGTACTTCATTTCTTCATCGGGAGGCTCATTCACCCCCGGACCCCCGTTTCCTTTTATCATCAGGAATAAAACTCATAATCCATCGGAGATGGATCAGAAAAGGAATGGAAGAATGGTGTTTTCAAAAAAAGGAGGGCAAGAGGGCCAAGTGCCGGACCCAACGGGGCCCCTTTGGGGCGCGCCTGCCTGCCGGTAGGCAGGGAGCAGCCCCCGGTCACAGCAAGAAGATTAAGCACAACATTGAACATG
>PFOK01000034.1 GCA_002792495.1 Candidatus Peregrinibacteria bacterium CG_4_10_14_0_2_um_filter_43_11
CTTTTACCGTTTAGGGTACATTTAGATTTGGACAAGACTAAAACTTGCAATATTTTGATTTTATTGTTATAATATAAACATTAACAGCTAACTTTAACTTACATGCAACCAAAAACCCCTGGAGAAAATCCAAATTTAAAAGCGGATATACTTGACCAGTTGAAAAATTTTGTCCCTCCCGAACCATACGAATTAAAGGGTTCATCACTTAACTTAGAAAAAACTGCAGAAAGGCTCGTAGCTGACGCTGAAAATCATGGAATTTCAGATCCAAAACTTGTTTTCACGCCAAACGGTGAACCACAATTTGCAGTTCTTTCTAAAAGTTACACACCTCCTTACGCCCCTACCCTTGGCGAGCAGGCTGCAGCAGCTAAAGCCAGCGGTATCGAATTAATGACAGTCGATGAGTACAGAAAACAAGCTGAAGACGTAGTCGGGAAGGACAAAATTTATGATCGAACCAAGTAAGAATGGCCGCAATTCATACACGCTCACTTCGTTCGCTGGCGTACAACACGCACTTTGCGGTTTCGCTCCTTACAGTCGCTACACCCATATTTTGGCCTGTTGAAGCACTTCGTGCTAAATTATAACAGGCCAAAACATCGCAAAGTGCAGGACGTTAAACGAAATTTGAAAAAACAAACATTTTAATATATAGAAATTTTAGCAATTTTATGAAAGCGGAATTCTTTTTGAACCAAATACGGCAGGAGTTTCCACACTTGAAGTGGAGCAAACACGTCGATAGCACAAACGGCTGGGATCACTATGTGTTTATCCTTGATGATAAAGTCGTTTTTCGTATCCCTAAAGATAAAGAGTATGAGGACAGGCTAAATGGTGAAATACAATTGCTCTCTTATCTGGGAAAAAAAGTACGAGTAAATATTCCAGTCTATAAGTATGTTTCAAAGAAAAAATCACTTGCTGGATACCCTATTGTGACTGGCCGAGTGCTCAAGCCTTCAATTTTTATGCGCCTTACCGCCTCGGAAAAAGAAAAGATTGCGAAACAAATTTCTAGTTTTCTTTCAACGCTTCATACAACCCCAAAATCAGTCATCAAAAAATACGATGTTGAGCACATTAACCAAGAAAAAGAATATAAAGATTTAGTTCGCAAAACAAAGAAATTTCTTTTTCCTCGGCTCCGTAAAGATGAGATTGAACAAATAAACGAATACTTTAAACAACTAAAAGCCGCACTCGGCCACAAGTATTCAAATGCCCTTACACATAACGATTTTTCATATGAGCACATACTATGGGATTCTACTAAAAAGAAAATAGGTGTCATAGACTTCAGTGATCGGGCATTTGCAGATCCAGCAAGTGATTTTTTTAGTTTGTGCGAATACGGACAAAAATTCCTCGAACGAGTTTATGCCTTATACACTGGAAAAAAAGACAAGCATTTCTTAGAGCGATCGCAATTGTATTTCAAAAGAATTCCGCTTTCTTTGATGATACACGGACTCACAGACAAAAACTGTACTTTTGAAGAGGGATACGTAATGTTCAAAAAACGATTTAAAATTGCTAAAATTTCTTAAAAATATTGTGTTTGTTTTTTCAAAATCACTCCTTTCAGTCGCGCCCCGCTGCGCTCTCCTCCCTTCGGTCGTCAGGTCGTTTAACAGCGAGTATACGGTTCGCTCCTGCCGTCGCTCACCCATATTCACTGGCGGTAACGCCTTTCAGGCGATATTATACCGCCAGTGAACATCGTATACTCGCGAACGTTGTACTCCATAGCGTAAACAAAAGAGAACAAATATTTTGGCAGCAAGGCATTGTATATATCTGCCGTTCTGCTAAGATAGTGTCTTAATTCTTAACAAAACTTATCATGGGCATAGGTGGTCCAGGCGAAGGTTGGGGTATCACCCCAGAAAGGCCAAGGCAAAGTCCAGAATCAATTCGGCTAGAGATAAGAAGCAAGCAAGCACGCAGAGAAAAAGCTGAGCCTATCAACAAAATACATGCCATACTTTCCCAAAAAAGTGCCGATCTGTTAACAGCAGAAGAACGGCAGATATTAGAGATCGTAGAAAAAGCTAGAGCTCAAATGCATCATTGTAATAGATAAAAGCTGCCAAAATATCTGTTCGCCCTATCGGGCGAATTTGTTTGCGCAACAGCGTACAGAGACTAGGCGGTTCATTCGCTTCACTTTGTTTCACTCATTCACCCAAGTTGGACTGGTGTACGCTTTCAGCGTATTTTACACCTGTCCAACTTCGCCTAGTCTCGGCCGTTATATGAAATACATGTTTTCCTTTTGGGGCTATCGCCCCAGCTCTTAAAAAGAATCCGATTTTGTTTTTCTTTTTTATAGAGGGGAAATATGGTATTTTCTCCGCTTCGCTCCGAAAACAATTTATTTGACAATAAGTGATAAGCATGTAAAATATACCTGTAACTCGAATTATGGATACATCATATTCAAAAAACTTTGTAGTGATTATTGCCTCACAAAAACTGTGAGGAGCTAATTAATATACAAAGTTATAACCAAGTCTCCTCACAACGGGGGCTATTTTTAAATTACCCAAGATATGGAAAATTCAGAATTTTATAGAGGTCATGGATCTTATTCCGCCAAGTGTGTGCTTAAGTCAGGGGTCGTTATCCCACCTACTTTATCAAATCCTCCGCTCACAGGAGAGCTATATGCTACAGCACGACTAAATACTATCGATGATGGTCTTGTATATTTTACAAAAAACCAAGCATTTGCATGTTTGTATGCTCTCAAAGAAGCTGGGGTTGATAAATCAAAAGTTGAAGCACTTTTGATACAATTATTCCCGGGAAATACTGTTGAAATTGAGAACTTGCGAAGATTTTTTGCAGAACGTACCTTTCACGCTCCATTAAATCATGGCGATATTTCTAAGAAAATTAGGTCAATAAGAGCTCAGATCAGGCGACTTGATACCTCGGTAGATGGGAAAGAGGGTTTAAAAAACCACACACTTCAGCAGAAATTAACAATATTGGAGGGTATACCGGATAAACTGGATAGGCTATCCGCTACTCAATTAGCAGAGATAAAAGATCAATATCCGGTATTGATGTGCTTTCGAGGTATTGTTCCCAGACTGCAACCATTACCGCCATATATTATAGACCCGTCCTTGAGAAGTGATTTGGAATGGAGTCATGATGAGCCTGTTCCTGTTGATAAAGTAACAGATATATATGTCCCGAGAGAAAAGGTGGATGACATAAATCAGGTACTTGTTGAAACAAGACGGTCGTTCATTAGAGTTCATACAATGATGTTAGACTTCAAATGAACCAATAGATTATACTTACGCTATGCGCTAACAAAAAATACTTATGAACAACCCCGAAGAAAAATTGAAGAAGTTTCTTCAAACTAAGAATATTCAAGGCCAACATTTGAGCTTCAATCAATCGTGTCATTCGGTCGAAGAAGCCGCACGTGCTGCCAATGCTAGTCCTAAAGATTTTGTGAAGAATATTTGCATGATAGATAATAACGGCAACTTAATTGTAGCAATCGTTAAAGGTGAAGATAGGGCTAGCACCTCTCGTGTAGAGAAAGCCTTGAATATTGAGCGACCACGAACAGCAATGCCAGAAGAAATCCTCGAAAAAACAGGTTATCCATGCGGAGGAACTCCTTCATTTGGTTATCAAGCAAAGTTTCTCATTGATCCAAGAGTCATGGAAATGGACACAGTTTATACTGGTGGCGGTTCTCAAAATTCGTTGATAAAAATATCGACAAAAAAGTTACAGGAAGCAAATGATGGAGAAGTCGTTCGAATCAGAAAATAAGGTGTTTTTGCTCGGGGCAATTCACCCCCGCCCCTCTTGCCCCTCGCAAAAACGGAATCAATTCGCCCCTTATAAATAAGTGAAAAGCGGTCGCGACATCGGGAATAGTAAAAATGTACTTCGTCGGTCGCTACGCTCCATCCGACCACGCTGCGCTCTCGCTTCACTGCGTTACGCTCGGGTCGGCTAACACAACATAACAGGTTCGGGGCTCAGCGCGCCCCTCACCCAAATTGCTCGTTCGCTTAGGCGGTTTGCTCCACAAACCTTCGCCCATGTTGCGCGGGTGTACCGCTTCGCGATATTATACACCCGCGCAACATCGCATACGCAGGAACGTTGTTCTGAGAAGTTAACGGGACACTAGTGCAATCAGGAGGACAAACTTGACTTGCAAATATTTATAAACAAGAATAATAAACAATAACATTATGGAAAATCATCATTTCAAAAAAGCACTTACATCACACAAAATTCTTGCTCAAGAAAGAACCATTCTTGCCAATGAGCGCAATACCCTTGCGTACATAAGAACAGGATTTTCCTCATTTGCTCTTGGTATTGCAGTCATTAAATTATTTGAGAACGATGGTTTTTTGCTATATGGTGGATGGATAGCTGTTGTGATTGGAATATTGTTTATTATTCTTGGGCTAGTTTATTATCCAATACGGAAAAAGAAGATCAAGTCATATTAGCGTGTGTCCTCCTGACTCACTCCGCTTTGCTCCGTACCTCCGCAAGCCTCCACCCATGTCGCAAAGTGCGGGACGTTATGTGAAATGCCTTTAGATTACTAAACCTATGAATAAAAAAGTTCTAACAATATTGATTCTGATATTAACAATCAGTGGTCTTTTGATAAACAACAAAATCGAATTCATCCCATCTTGGCTACTAGCTGACGAAAGCATCAATTACATATCACTCATATTGTTAGTAATTTCAACACTACTAGCAATTTTACTAATTTATTCACTAATTAGGAATAGGACAAAAATTTCAACAAAATTATTATTTCAATGGACTAAAATCATAGTTTTTTCTCTAGGAATTGTTGGTTACCTATATTTTTTCATTAGTTTCACGATACTTTATTCCAAACATAGTATATTTGAAAGAATGTTTAGTGGCAGGGAATTTATAATGGAACTAAATTATCCAGAATTTGGAAAAACGTATTACATTTATGAACATCCATGTTTTCTTGGAGCAACGATAAAAGATCCTTGTTCTGACTTCGGAAGCATTTTATACATAAAGCAAGGATGGTTTCCAGCAATGTATGAGGTAGCAAAATTCCCTTTTCCTGCAGGCGAAATTAAAAAAAGGAATAATTTTGTTGAAATTCATCCGGATGGCAAAGGCTGGAATTTTAATCAAGATTATTTAATACTCGACTTGGAAACAAACAAATCCCAAATAATTCAAAAGCAATCAAAAGGCACATCATACAACTAGTATTTCATCCTTTAAATTCAGGCTTGTAGAGACCCGGGAATATTTTTTGCGCTTTTTCCGTTGTAAATTTCCAGGTGATGGTTCGTTT
>PFOK01000142.1 GCA_002792495.1 Candidatus Peregrinibacteria bacterium CG_4_10_14_0_2_um_filter_43_11
GTTGTTTTACATGGCCAAAATGCACAGCACTTTTCACCATTTCTTTTAATGAAATATCGATCATAATCCTTGGGGTTAACGCCTTATTCCATCATTTTCACTCGTAACTCCGATAACCATCGGGGCAGGATGAGCGAATCAGAGAATAAAACTTAAATTAAATAAATCAAAATTGCCAAGTTATTTTAACAGGCAAGCAGCGTACACGCAAGAAGAAAATCTGACTATTAAATTATCAATTAAGAATTAAGAGCTGATGCATCAAATGAAAACTTAATTCGGAATTACTGATTTTTAATCCGTAATTCAATGACTGACTCCATATGATTGGTTTGAGGAAAAAGATCAAATAGCGCCGCGCTTTTTAGATAATAATTTTTAAATTTCGGTAAATCCCTCCCCAGTTGATCCACATTGCACGAAACATAAACAATCACTTTTGGACGAAGCTCCTGCAAGTGCTGAATGGTTTTAGGATGCATGCCACTACGGGGAGGATCGGTAAGAACAAAAAGCGGTTTTGGGAATGTGAGTTTTTTTAAATTTTTGGCATCCAGTAATATCGCTTCGATATTTGGAACCTCATTCAGGGTGATATTCTTCCTGGCGGCTTCTACACAACCCTCAAAGCTTTCGACTGTGGTAACGGACTTAAAGAGAGAGGCGTTGAGAATCCCGAACGTTCCCACACCGCCATACAAGTCGAGCAGATGTCCGGAAGAAGTATCGTATGTTTTTAAAAGATCATGAACGTACTGATGCATTTTTTCCGCCATCACATCGTTGTTCTGAAAAAAGCCCTGAACGGAAAAAACAAAAGGGGTTCCAAGATATGTGATTTTCAGCTGATCTTCACCCTTTACAACAAAATAATCATCGGAAATACTGAAGCCGCTTTTGGAATTGATATAAACCACCAACACCGTATCCGCGGACGTTTTTGCGGCAAACGCTTTGATCTGTAAAAGCGCCTCATCCACGTGAGTGGAATCTTTGTTCAGCACAAACGCGATGGAGCTGTTCTCCGCAGGCGTACGAATAACCGCGTAACAAAACGTGCCGATTCTTTTAACGGCGTAAAACGCGTCGATCGGCTTTTTAAAAAAAATGGTGATCTCTGCAACCAATTCGTTCAGACGTTCGTTAGAAATCGCACAACGTTCCACGGGAACAATCACTTTCCAATCCCCTTTTTTACGGAATCCGATTCCTTCCGGATGAAACGCCATATCCATCCGATTGCGGTAAAAATACTCACGATCGGAAAAAACCTGAATATCTTCGGAACCGATCACGGAAGCGAGCGCCTGTTTTTTATTCAGCAATTGGTCTTCGTATTCAATATGCTGAGCCGCACAACCACCGCACTTGCCAAAATAAGGACAAAGAGGAATTCTCACATTTTATGAAAATTAAGATAGCCAGATATTAACTTAACACAAAAGGGATGTGAAGCTATAATCATGGGGAACAAATGAAAAAACGCCTCATGAAAGTTTTTATCATCATTCTGATCACCGGTTTTTTTCTCAATTTAGGGTGGGAGTTGTGGCATAGCGTGCTTTATACCACTCCACTAAGCTTAACACTTCCGGCATACATAAAATTGGTCACAAACATGGCACTCCGTGACGGATTTTGGATCAGTGTATTCTATGAATTTAGCGTATTAATCACCCGTAATAAAAATCCTTTCAAAAAAAGAAACCAAATGAGCATTTTTATCGTAATGTGTCTTGTATTTTCATTTGGCATAGAAACCTTTTCCATTCAGCAGGCTCGCTGGAAATATGCCCAAAACATGCCGATCTTATTGGGAGTTGGAATCACACCACTTCTACAGCTGGCTATTACAGGTCTAATCGCTTTAGGACTTGTTTTTTATCAAAAAAAACCCACACAAACACCATCGATCTGATCGTATGCATGAGTGCGAAACATCAAGCCACCTCCCGTTGTTCAGGATCATCCGAATCGTCATCCTGATGGTCGGGCTGTTGCCTCACCCAAGCAGGAAGTTCTAAATCACGTCTCCTTCCGATTGAACGGATGAGTTCAGAAGTAAGAATACCCGAATCATCCACCACATAAGCTTGCTCTGTCACAGGATTCCAACGATAATCCAACCCTGGCCATTCTCTTCCGTAAGTCGCTTTCAATCCCATGGCAAATTCAAATGCACTATCACCTCTGGAATAATGCAATTGAGCCAATGCACGATTGAGCTTAGATAGGGCATCATCACTAAGAGTGGATAAATCTTTAACATACTCGAAAGGCGTTTCGCCACGATCTTTTATCGCTCTTTTAACCCGGGCAGCAGAAAGAGGCTTGGAATCCAAAGTTATAACAGGGCGACCTGTAAGATTATCCAAACGATAATCCATTCCAGGTAATATCTCCGCGTAACTTTGTCTATATTGCTCAGCGATTTCAACCGCCGCCTGCGAATCGGTAGCATGCTCAAGGCGACTTAAGTCATGGTTCAAGTCATCAAGATCCTCCAAGGACAATCTTTCCAACCCTTGTATTTCCGGTGATTCTGACATAATATTGAAGTTAGTTTATCAGTTTATTATACTATATTTTAATAATTTTTGCAAGTAAATAATCCAAAAATCACCATCGGCTTGATCGTATACACGGGATGCGAAAAATACCTCCCCCATTCGCTACCCAGCCTTTTTAATCAGGATTACCCGAATATCGAATTTTTATTACGCGATCAGAGCCCGAATGCCGAAATTGTAAGTTGGCTAAAGCGGAACATGCCGGAAGTGATCAATAATCCAAAAATCAAAATCACGACGGGGGAAAACCGGATGCACAGCGGTGGTCACAATGCCTTGATCAATCAAATGACAGGCGATTACTACTTTTGTGTGAGTAACGACATGCTTTACCCCAGAGATTTTGCCTCCAAAATAGTTGCGGAACTCGAAAAAACGGAAAATCAGGGGTACGGTACGGCCACCTGCAAGCTGATGCAATGGGATTTTGAAAACAAGTCAAAAACCAATCGCATCGACAGCATGGGGATAGGAGCCAAAAAAACTCATCACTTTTTTGACATTGGCCAAGGAGAAGAAGACAAGGGGCAATATGATAGCGTGAAACCATTCGGTAGCTCGGGTGCACTCACTGTTTTTACTAAAAAGGCACTCGATGAAATCGCTTACCAAAATCCCGAGGGAAAAACGGAATATTACGACGAGTTCCTGCATTATAAAAACGATGTGGACTTGGCCTATCGCCTACAATGGGCCGGTCAAAAATGCCTTCTCATTCCTTCCGTTAAAGTCTATCACGACAGACAGGTGAGCGGAAAAGACGGAATAATCGGTGGCCGAAAGGAAAAAAAACGGTGGACAAAAGACAGCTCGGTGTTCGGCCATCAGGTGGTACTGCTCAAAAACTACACGTCCGAATTTTCCTGGTCGGTACGATTACAAACAACGTTCTACAACCTTGCTAAATGGGGGTTTTTACTCATAAAGGAACCCTATTTACTCAATCAATACAAAGCAGCAAAAAAACACATGAGTGAAATAGAAGCCAAAAAGAAAGCGATGAAACGAGCGGTAAAACCTGGTGAAATAGAAGAAATGATGAAATGATGATCCAATCCGCATCACTCCTTATCCCACCCCCTCATACTAACCGCAAGCATCTTCTCCTCATCCCGAGCGCTAGTCGAGGGATCTAACTCTCCTCTTCTTCATCCCAAGCATTAGCCGAGGAATTTCCACTTTCCCTCATCCCGAGCGCTAGTCGATGGATCTAATACCCACCGTCCATGTTCTATGTTTACATGACCACCAATAAAGCGAAGAGGCCAATTTATACAGGGGTAACCCGTGATCTTTTCACACGAATCACTCAACATAAGGAGAAAAAGACAGAAGGATTTAGCAAGCAATATAATTGCACACGTCTTGTTTATTACGAAGAAAGTTCTTGTGCCACAACAGCCTTTGAACGGGAAAAACAAATCAAAAACCGGAGACGGGAAAAGAAAATTCAGTTGATTGAAGGGATGAATCCAAAATGGCAGGATTTGTACGAAGAATGGTTGGATGATTAGAAATAGATGCCTCGACGGAGCTTCGGCATGAGGTTGGGTGTGTGGTGCTCGGCATGAGGAGAAAGGTGAAGAAAATCGAAGCCAAAAAGAAAGCAATGAAACAAGTGGTAAGTGCCTCTGAAATTGAAAAATTAATGCAATAACTCCTTGATTTAAT
The DNA here is from genome assembly GCA_002792495.1 of Candidatus Peregrinibacteria bacterium CG_4_10_14_0_2_um_filter_43_11. Classification (GTDB taxonomy): domain Bacteria; phylum Patescibacteriota; class Gracilibacteria; order UM-FILTER-43-11; family UM-FILTER-43-11; genus UM-FILTER-43-11. The sequence continues at coordinate 4,242 of PFOK01000142.1, forward strand.
TCGTAATTAACCATTCGTAATTCGTAATTTAAAATTATCCATCATCATCCTCGATTACAAAAAAAGTAAACGCGTCACAAAAAACGTGGAGTATTTAATACAACAGAAAACCGACTTCGACTTCGAAATCATTATTGTGGATAACTCGTGTGACGCGGAGAACGCGGAAAGACTAAGGCAACTGAAACAACACAAAAACGTTCATGTCATCATCAACGAAAAAAACATCGGCTACATCCGCGGCAATAATCTTGGCGTAGCGAAAGCACAGGGCGAATACCTCATCATTCTGAATCCGGATATTTTATGCACCGATGAAAACAGCCTCCAAAAACTCATCGATTTCATGGAACAAAATCCGGATGTGGGCATTGCGGGACCAAAGCAAGTGAATGATGACGGTTCGATCGCCATGACCGTACGCGCCTTCCCCAAACTTTTCCTCCAAATCGCCCGACGAACGTTTTTACGCCACTTACCACTAATTCGAAAATGGGTCGCGTACGACGAAATGCAACATTTGGACTACACAAAAACCCAACCCGTCGACTGGTTGCAATCCTCTTTTTGGATCATCCGCAAAAACTTATGGCAGGAATTCGGCGGATTGAGTGAAGACTACTTCATTTTTATGTCCGACCCGGATCTGTGTTTCAAGTGCTGGAAAAAAGGGGAAAAAGTGATGTATTACCCAAAAGTGGAAGTGCATGCGGACGGCATTCGCTGTAGCGATGGTGGAATAAGCGACTTTTTTACCAAATGGACGCTAAGACAACACTTTAAAGAAGCCTGCAGGTATTGGAGGAAACATTGGACTAAAAAGAACCCACGGAAATCATAACTACCCCTCAAGTTTTTCTCCAACAACATCACGAGTACCTTGAGCAACTGTTTCGGCCTTAGGGGCATATTGAGGAAGGGTTGGTAGTCTTAGAATATTCTCAGGAACCACGAAATCATTATCCTGATCATGCTTGGCCAGACATTTTTTGCCATGTTCAGCCGTTACTACACCACCCATCATTACGAGAACCGAATCTACGCGACAATCGGCATTGAAATGTCAGAAAAAAACGACCTTCACAAACTCAATGAAGCCGCTCATTATTTTGGTCAAACCATCATCGGATGGACGAAATTCTCTCACTTCGAATCACAATTGAAAGAACAAGTTAGCCTTCCCGAAACCGCCGAGCTGAATGCGCACATGCAGGAACGGCAAAACCTGATCTTCACGCTCACCACGCCAGAATCCATCACCCCGGATCAACTGATCGCGACGAAAAACTACCTCCAGAGCAAGCTGGACGAATACAATAAAATAGGAAAAACCGGCTTCAAACTCGCCAATGTAGATTATGAACAGATCGATATCAAACGCCCTTACTCCACAGGGGCTCTGACCGCCCTTCTGCTTTCCGTGGTGTTATGGGGAATGATTTTATATCTCAAAAAAATGAGCTAAGGATTCATCAAATATTTCTTTCACATTCGCTCCGGAAATCCAGAGGATGTTTTTTAAATTTTCTCGGCTTAAAGGAAGTTTTTGCGGGCTAATTTAGCAATTTTCCAGTAAATAATTCATCATCTTCTGCCTTCGGGCATACCTAAGTCCCCGATGAA
>PFOK01000057.1 GCA_002792495.1 Candidatus Peregrinibacteria bacterium CG_4_10_14_0_2_um_filter_43_11
GGATAACTCTTTTGCTGTTTCTTCCAAGGCGGCCAGAATGAGTTTTTTCAGCAAACCATTATTTCCATCATCAGCTTCCCGGAGAGCTTTTACGTATTCGGCACGTCCTGATTTGGTTTCCACTTTTAATTCAATGGGCGGTAAATTCAAATTCAGAAGAACCATATTCATGAGAAGCCTCCCGATTCTTCCGTTGTAATCCGCAAAAGGATGAATCCATAGGAACCGGTGATGAATCCACGCCAAAAAATCAATAAGTTCCGCGAGAAAATTTTCCTGATCGAGATTTGGTAAGCTTTCCGCCCGAACGTTCAGATCATCACAGAAATTTTTCATCATCTGAGGAACAAAGTAAGCGCGTGGCGGTTTATGGTTTGAAACCATCACTTCTATATGCCGAAACTTACCGGCCATTGTCGGAAAAATCCATCCAAAGCCTATTTTGTGGATTTTCTGAAGAAAGGCGATTGTTATCGGTATCGCTTTTTCAGCTCTCGTTTCCATGGCAAAATCCCATGCCTTTTTTATACCCTCAATCTCCAAAGGAATAAGTTCGGATCGGCTAATAATGCCAAAAGCGGTTTCTTTATAACTTGTTTCCCCTTGCCGTTTCGTTGTCATATTTACTTATGTTTACGAAGAATATCGTGCACCATTTTCGGCGTCACCTCCGGGTTTTCAGTTTTGGTCGTTCGATACATCATTTTTTCCGTGAAATTATTCAAATATGCCTGCCGTGCCCTTAATGGAATTCCACGGTATTGCCTGAAGACCTGAATAATTTTTTGGCTTAACATATATTTTCCTTAAAAGACAAATCCATTGTATCAAAATATCCCGACTAAAACTATGAAAAAATGTTTTCGGCAAAATGACCAAGCGGTATTTGCCGGAAGTGCCTGTAGATCCGCGAACGGGAAGCCGTTATGTATATGGAGTGACCAACGACGGACAGTTTTTTCAGGTCGCCGGTATTTACCAAAATACGGATGGAACCTGGGAAGCGCGCACGCAGGACAATCTGGCGAAAGGATTTGAGTTGCCCGGCATTGTGCGTGCGTATGATAGCCCCAACTTTGTGGTACAGCGGGATACATTTTTGCCCTACAATCCGGATCACATGATTTTGGCCGCCACGGCGCGAAATGTAACCGGAACGGTAACCGTGGATGGACAATTGATCAAAACCGGCGCTCTTCTCGCCCAAGATACAACGGTCGTCACCGACGTGGGCTCGGGTCTGGATATTTATTTTTCCGATG
>PFOK01000010.1 GCA_002792495.1 Candidatus Peregrinibacteria bacterium CG_4_10_14_0_2_um_filter_43_11
CCACCTGCTTCAGGCGGGTCGAAATGACGAATGGGATTATACTATTCCAGCTATACCATCTTAGAATGACCTGCGTCCACAATTCCAGTCCCAATACGGTTTTGGCACAATCGAGGAATAACATTGTATCAATTGGCATTTTCTGATCTCTCGCGATTCCTTCAATGAGCGCATTGAACACTGTTATCCATCCTTGTTTTAAGGTTTCTATCGCAATTACTGCATCTTCTGCGGGTGTTGAAGATATTTTTGAAATCATGAGTTATTGTTAAATTTATGCTAATCTTATTTTACTTAATTTTATTTATGATTTCTGTTGTTATCCCCACACATAATCGCTGTCAGGTGCTAAGAATATGCCTTGAAAATCTTTCTTGTCAAGCAGGGGTTGATTTTGAGGTGATCGTGGTGGGGGATGGATGTACGGATGATTCTGAAGGCGCGACGTTAACGTCGCGCCTTCAGAATGTTCAATTTATCAATCAGCCCAAATCTCATCAAGGAACGGTGCGGAATCGTGGGGTAGAAATGGCAACAGGAGACATCATTCTTTTTATTGGGGATGATATTTTGGTGGAACCGGGTTTTTTGAAAAAACATCTCGAAACGCATCAAGCTCACCCGGAAGAAAACGTGGTGGTGCTTGGTTATACCACGTGGGATCCGACCCTAAAAATCAATGATTATATGCGGTTTTTGGAATCATCCGGATGGCAGTTCGGTTATTCTTTTTTGTGCCCCGATTTTGTGGAGCGGCACGATCTTTATAAATTTTTCTACACATCCAATATTTCGTTAAAACGTTCTTTTTTTGAACGCGAAAAATTTGATGAACAATTCACGGTTTATGGTTGGGAGGACGTTGAATTGGGGTATCGGTTGTTCAAAAATCACGGCATGAAACTTTTTTATGAACCGAAGGCAAAAGCCTATCATCACCATCTTCTCACTGAAGCCGATTTGCCGAAAAAAATGCAGGCAATCGGCAAATCGGCGGTGTATTTTCAACAACTTCACCCTAAAACATCAGTCCTGCCACGTGGGCTCAAAAAAGGAATACTCAAAATAGCCACTCTCTCCTTTGTGGTTCCTCTTGGACGACTATTTGGCAAAGTGTTTTATTACAAGTTGCGTTCGTGGCAGGAGTTTTTTAGGCAGTAGTCACTGCTTCATGTTGTGTTTCCGTATAGGGATTTAATGTGATTTGTAGTGTCGCTTCATCTGCACATAGAACTCTCATCATTCTGATTCGCATTCTTTCCGTTGCCGTGTGGCCATTTTCCACGGTACATATCGGCATTTTCAGGACAATTTTTTGTCCCCTCCCACTCCTCTCTAATCGTGCCGTTGGTTCAAATAAGGCCTCTGTATGCGCGGTTTCATCTCTGCCGTGTTTTACTAGCGGAATAAGACGGTATCGCTTGTCGGTCATTAATCTTTGGACTCTTGCCAAATACCCTTCCGGGCTTTCCCCTTCCGGCACTTTCCATTCCACCTGTGCTATTTTTAGACACTCATTCATATCAATAATTGTTTTCGAACATCATTTTAATTAAACGTATCGCTTTGTCAAATCGCTATCGATTTTTTGTAAAACAATTGATTTATAGCCTTTGTGCTTTTTCGATCATTCCTACAAATGCTGTGGCATTTTGAGTGTCTAATAATACACCAATAACCTGACGTCCTTTTCGTGCCAATGGACCGAGAGTGGTAGTGATTACTGTGGCCATTTTTCTGTCTAGATTTTCAGCCCCTTCCAAAAGAGCGCTCATGGCCATGCGTAGTTCTTCTACTCGCGTGCCAGGATCTTTTTCTCCCAATATCGTCGCGACGGTTTGTATTGCTTGTTTCAATCCTGTTTTGGGGGTCTTATTTGCCATGATTTATGGGATTAATTAATTGAATTAAAGCGTTCTTCACTTTCTTTTTTTTCTGTATTAACGATCATTACTTCTTCCTCTGTTGGCATGCGTGTTAATTGTCGAGGAGATGGGTTTTCTTTTCCCTCTTTTTTCTGGTAGCTTTATAACAGCCTGCTGATCCACGTTGTATTCGTTGGGGTACTTGGACACTTCTTCCTTGTCGTGTAGCAGTGAGTGTACTTTAATGATCTGGAGATGGGGATCTTGATGCCCTTGCCGCTAAGCGCTTCAAGGCTTCTTCGGCCGTTCTTTTTGTTGCCGGCTGCTGCGAATCATTTGCCTGGTTTGGATTTGTGTTTGCAAAATAGTCGATGCCCATTGTCGGGTTTGATGTTCCAGATCTTTCTTCCCCCTGAATGGCAATTTGAATTTCAAAAACATCACCAGGTTTTTGTAATACCCCTGATAACAAGGTTCGTAATCGTTCTATCACTTTGGCCTCTTCCAATGACATTGCGACATAACACATCATTTTGAATGTGTGTTCATTTCCTTTTGTTGAGGCGCTTATTTGCCCTCTCTGGTAGCGCTGCGTGTTTCCGTTGCCTGGGTCAAAGTCCGATTCGGTTAAAATGGAGGTCAATTCATTTCTTTCAATTTGTTTCACTTTAATCATTTCCAGAAGATCGCCGTTCCACTTTACCGTGATGATGCGCACACGAGGGGGAATTGTGTTTGCCATGATCAAAAATTAGGAGGTAAGCAACTTAAACTTCATTACAAGATTTAAGATTACAAAATTGAAGATTATTTTAATGTCTTCCCTTGTGATTTAGTGTTTATGCTAGAAATATCTTAATATGAAGCATAGGAAAAGGGAAGATTATATTGTTTTTTTGTAATTTTGTCAATCTTTATTTGAAAAAAGGAAGTGAATGGGGTAGAATTGATTAGATCCTTCGGCTGGCGCTAGGGATGAGGTGAGGTGTGTAGTCGTCGGGATGAGGGGTGAGTGGTACGGGATGACGAAAAGGGGCGGTTTTAATTCAAAAAAACATATGAAAAACAAAAAATTTCTCATCATCTGTGTTCTCCTTTTAACCCCTTTGCTTCTTTCCGGGTGCAAAAAGAAATGCCCCACCGAAGAAGATAATATCCCCGGAACCGGCACGTTCCGTTCGGATTGTCCTTCTGTGGGGGTTTTGGATGCCAAAAAAGGTCTTAAAGAACTCGATTTTTATTTTGTATTCGACAATACCGACGCTTTTAAAGAACAGATTCAGGCTTTTCAGAGCAAAAACCCCGGGCTGGTGGTACGCACCAAAAAGTTCGCGAATTTGAACGAATACGAAGATCTGATAATCAACGAAATTGCGGAAGGGGAGGGGCCGGATGTTTTCATGATTCATAATTCGTGGATCACTAAGCATCAGAAAAAACTGTTGCCCATACCTCTCGATTTACCCATCACTATGCCTCCGGAACTTTTTCGTCAGACCTTTTTTCAGGCGGCCGCGGAGGATTTGATCAAGGATGAAAAAATATATGGTATGCCGATGTCTATGGACAATTTGGCCATTTATTATAATAAGGCGTACTTCCGTGATTTGCTTGCCACTACCGATAGTCCCGCGAAGTTGTGGGCCGAGATAAAAGACCAGGTTTTTCAGCTTACCAAGCGCGATAATAGCCCTGAGCGGTTCGCTTTGTCGGGTATTGCCATGGGGCGTGCGGACAATATCACGAACGCGGTGGATGCCTTGTATGCCCTTATGCTCCAGTTCGGGGTGAAGTTTTATGACGAAAAAGAAGAGCACGCTGTTTTTGCTCAAAAGCAGGCAGGCGATGTTGAAAATCCCGGCGTGGAAGCCCTAAAATTATTCACCGGTTTCGCGTTGCCCAGCTACAAAAATTACAGCTGGAACGAAACCATCACCGGTGCCGCTCCCGACGATCGTGATGTAGGGCCTTTTGTTCGTGGTAAAACAGCGATGATTGTCGGCTATCCCTATTTTTATGATGTGCTCGTTCAAAAAATCCAGACTCAGCAAAAATTGGGTGGTAAATACATCGATGTAAAAGATATTGGCATTGCGCCATTGCCTCAGCTCACTACCGTGGAAGAATCCGGTCGTCGGGATACTCTGGCCAGTTACTTTCCTCTCGTTGTCTCCCGTACCACCGATATGCCCGAGGAGGCTTGGTCTTTTATTCAATTCATGACCAGTTCGGACGTCTTACAAACGTATTACAAAAAAACACATCGCCCTACCAGTCGAAAAGACATGGTTGCCGAACAACAAACCGATGCCATGTTTGGCGTTTTTGCGTTTCAGGCACCCTTTGCGAAGAGTTTAAAAATCTACGATACCGCCGCGTATGCCAAGATTTTTGGTGATGCCATTCAGGAGGTGGTTCGTAATATCGCTACTCCCGAAGATGCTTTGCGCGATGCTCAGACTAAAGTCACGTGCGTGCTCCGGAGGCAGAAAGGGCTGATTGGGCCTGAGGAGGATTGTGGGCTATAGCTTCTCTTACTAATTCAATTAAGCGCGCTTGTGCAAGAAGGGCGGCAGGCGACTGTTGAGCGACTTCAATCGTTAAAGCGCCTTCGTTAGGACGAAACGTTAAAGTGGCGTTTGTATTACTCAACAAGTAGCCCATAAATGCTCCAGGCCGATTCGGTTTTGGTATGGTAACAGAGGGGTTTTCCATCAAGATCCTTGTGTTTAAATGAATAAATCAATGCAATTGGGGGCTGGTATCATCGCTATGAGCAGACATTTCACGTGGTGAAAAAAGCATTTGTCTTTCTAGGTTTGTTATGGCTAAAACGTGTTCTCTGCGTAGTGCAAATGGCATTTTATTTTGAGTCACTCGTGTTTCGCCCACAACATAAAATTGAATGGCGCCCGATTCATGACAATGAAACGCGCCCTGGGGGAGTATTATTTTTTGCTGATCATCCCCTATCGCCTCCATCGTTAGTGGTGGATAGCCATATTTTGTGCATTCTTCTCTGAAGGTATTCGCGATTTCTTGGGTAACATAAACTTCAATTCCACGAGTGTTTTTCAAAGCCTCTCGTAAACCGTTTCGCCCACGATCAATCCAATGGCGAATCGTGTCTTTGGTTACCTCTATGCCTATATTGACTGCTGCCGAAAGGAGTGATTTTGAGGAAGGTAGCATAAAAATAAAATTGATAGATTATATTTTGTATCCTTTTTGTTTTATTGTCAATTTTTTGTTTGACCCAATACTAGTGTCCCAAGAAAGTTAGAAGAGTTGGAGTTGTGGGTCTGCTCGGGAGCGCAAGCGATGAAGGGTTTTTGGAGTGAGAGAAAGAAGG
>PFOK01000152.1 GCA_002792495.1 Candidatus Peregrinibacteria bacterium CG_4_10_14_0_2_um_filter_43_11
ACAGATACTCAGACAGCAGCTCACCCTCTTTTAACCCCTGCGCCGTCTGATACCCCTTCAGCTCTGCTGCGGGGAGAATGTCATTTTACGATTTAAAGCCGAAATCAATGAAAAACACATCACTCAAAAACACCCTCAACCGCGGTTTCACTTTGATCGAACTCATGATCGTCATTGTGATCCTCGGGGTTTTAATGGGAACCATCCTCCCCCGGCTTACCGGTGCTCAGGCGCGTGCCCGTGATATTGGTCGCATCGCGAATCTCAATTCCATTTCCCAAGCTTTGGAAACGTATTTCGATGATTTTGGAGAATACCCCGGAGTGATGGGGAACAGCTACTGCCTTGACCCCGTGGCAACGAGTGATACGGACCCCGCTAAATTATTGAAAGATTATCTGAAAGGCGGCGTACCCACACCTCCTTCGACAGAACAGAAAACAACATTTTTCGGTAAAAATTGCGTGGGAAAGTATTTGTATGCCCCTCTGGTCAATCGGGGGCTTCCCAACAACGGGTATGCTATTGCCAGTGTAATAGAAATGTACCAAAACGCGAATTTTGATTCAGACACCTTGGAAGATATTACATCCGCCACCAGTGTAAAAGCCATTACTGACCTTATGGTAAAAGATTCGACAACACTCAAAAGCACCAATTTCGTTTATGTTCAGGTGAATTAGCCAGAATTCAAAGATCATGAAATCAGTATTCATGAAATCAAGGATCAATGATCATTGATAACTGATTTAATAATCTTTGATCTAGAGCAGTTCTTTCGCAATTTTCTTTGCGCTGGCCTTTCCGATTCCTTCAATGGCTTCCAGGGCGGGTAATTCCATTCCATTCAAGTCTGCAAGGTTTTTATACCCCGCTTTTTCAAGCTTGGTAACAACAGCTTTGCTCAAACTTCCCCAATCTCCGTCACTTGCCTGTAGTGAAGATGCAGCAGCTTCAATAACTTCATCGGCATCGGATGCCCCATCGGGAATATCTTCCAAATCTTCGTCTCCGATGCGACGATCGGTTTTGATAAGCTCGCTCAATTTTTCTTTAAAAGCGGGCAATTGTTCCAAATTGTACAAATCCAATTCAAATCCTGTTAGATCGGAAGCGAGACGGACGTTCTGGCCTTTTTTACCAATGGCCATAGGACGCTCTTCTTCTTCCACAAATACGGCGGCACGTTTGCGAACCCGTATGTCCGTGCCATCATTCACAATGATCACCTCCGCGATTTTGGCAGGCTGTAGAGCGGTCGCGATGAATTCTTTCGGATCTTTCGACCACTCGATAATATCCACACGTTCTCCTCCCAGCTCATCCATTACACTCTGAATACGCACTCCTTTTTGACCGATACAGGCTCCCACAGGGTCGATTTTTTCTTCATCGGCCCAAACGGCGACCTTGCTACGAAAACCGGGATCACGGGCAATGGATTTGACTTTCACATCTCCTTCCGCGACCTCCGGGATTTCCATTTCCAATAAACGAACGACCAGATTGGGATGGGTGCGCGAAATGGAAAGTTGAGGCCCCTTATTGGTGTTCACCACTTTGTCCAAATACACTTTTATGCGTTTGCCGGTGTAGTATTTTTCGCCACTGATCTGATCCCGTGGACCCAAAACGACATTGTGTTTTTCGACACTGATGTGCACGCTGCCGCCTTCGACACGCATGACCTGAGCGGAAAGAATTTCGTTCTCACGGTTTTTAAACATGTCATAAAGCGAGTCACGTTCCGCCTCCTGCAAACGTTGTAAAATAACCTGTTTGGCGGCCTGAGCGGCAATACGGCCGTATTCCATGGGGGTAACGTCGATTTTGATTTCATCACCCACCTGAACATCTCCTTTCATTTTTTTTGCCTCGGCCAATGAGATTTCGATATTTGGATTTTCAACATCTTCAACCACTTCTTTAACAAGCAATACCGTGGCGAACTCACCGGTTTCGTTCAGAATGATTTCCACCTCTTCTTCCTTGCTCCCGAAATCTTTACGGTAAGCAGTGGCCAGAGCGGCTTTTACGGTTTCAAGCACCTTTTCGTACGGGATGTTTTTTTCATCGCAAATCTGATTGATGGCGGCAAAAAATTGAGGACGCATAACGAAGAAATTTAAGATTAAAAAAAGTCGACCTCTAACCATGAGCTCGACTACACCTTAATTATACCAAATTCTGCGAGAAAGGCAAGAAAAAACCCCCCTCCACAGAGCTTATCCTCATTTATACTTCGCCTATTCCTTTAAAACTCCGTTTTGTTTTATGTACCCATTGTCGCACATCTTTTGAGGTCATCATGTCCCAATACATCAATCTTTGTTGAAGAAGCTCTTGAAGCGTCCGATTTGCTTTTCGTTTCTTCCCCTTCGGGACATCGTACGCGTAACGCAAGGAGTAAAAAAGTGCTTTTTTATAATATTCATGGGCGAATTTCCGGTTACCATCTTTTTGTCGCAACGCGCATTGCGCGTAGGCGGAGCTGGCGGCAAATACCGCGTCAAGGCCACCTTCTTCCCTTAAATCAAGCGGATTTTTAACCGATTTCAGGAGTGTTTCAGCCAGGATTTCCCATACGCCATCTTGGCAGAAGTAATAGGTAGCATTTGTGAGGAATAGATGCTCTATAGTATCGGGGTCGGTAAGGGGGAGATCATCGGAATTGCTCAGGGCATCATGCAAGCCTTTTTCTGTTAATAATAACATGTTTCTCCTTCTATATTCTTCCTCCAGATGACCAATATGAAAACGGACGATGGAATCGAAAAAAGCATCCGCCGTCTTTTTATAATGCTCCTTGTATGCGGAATCATCTCCGGCACCTCCTTGTTCTTTATATTTCCACTCGAGATCTTCCGCTATTTTCCGTTCAATCCATGCTTTCTGCAAATAATATTTTGGATTGTAATCATCAAGCTCAATCGCTCTTTCACAGGTTAAAAGAGCTTCTTTTAAACAAGTTATCTTTTCAGGACCGGAGGATAGATCTGCTTCATCCATTAATACTACCGTTTTTTCATGCCATCGCAATTCAGGCGCCTTCTGCAATTCCTCATCCACCCCCCATTGCAAATCGCCATTCAATAAACCGCTTCGCATCATGCTGCGGAATGTGGTGACAGAAGCACGTGCCTCTTTGGGCAAGGCTTTCAGATCAGCTTCGAATCGGGTTTCAATAAGATCACACACCCCTTGCTGCAAAACAAAAAAATCTTGTTTCGGTTCGGATGCGAAGAAATCGATCAAAAGCCGGTGTATGTCACTCGCCAATCGCGACAATGTCGCATGGTGTTCGGGGTACATCACCATCATTTCATCCCGAAAGGTGGCGAGGTTTTCCGTGAGTGATGAGGGCTGATGAGGGGAAGTCATGTGGATTAAAAAAGAAAATAAAGCGATTAATATAAGATAAAATCTTGATTTTGTCAATAGAAAACTCCAATTCCTTCATTTGAAAATTAGAATTAAAAAACTAGAATAGACGCAATGCGCCATTATAAAATCACATCCACAGAAAGCGGTTATCGTCTCGATCATTATCTTACGCACGTCAAGCCGGATCTGACCCGCCATTTCATTCAGAACCTCATCAAGGGGGGCGCGGTTTTTGTGAACCACAAAAAAATCCTCAAAACAGGACATTCTTTAAAAGAAGGGGATGAGCTCATCGTCATCATCCCTTCCCTCAAAGAAGTCGGCATTGTGCCTGAAAACATTCCCCTCACCGTTTTGTACGAGGATAAAAACCTGATCGTCCTCAATAAGCCTGCCGGCATGGTGGTGCACCCCACGGATCACGGCGCGCATGTTTCCGGAACGTTGGTCAACGCGCTCATGCATCACTGCAAAGACCTGAGTGGCATGAATGGTGAAAAACGTCCGGGAATTGTCCACCGTTTGGACAAAGACACCTCCGGCATTATTATCGTTGCCAAAAATGATGACATTCACGGAAATCTCGCGAAACAATTTGAAGATCGTCAGGTGACCAAAAGGTACATAACTCTGCTCAAAGGTCATTTGACTCCAGAGGAGGGAAGTGTGGAAGCCCCGCTCTTAAAAACCCACGGCGAAAAAAACGTCCGCATTTCCGCGCAAAAAAATGCCAAATATGCGCTCACGCATTATCGGGTGCTTCGGTACGTTGGCGTGTACAGTTTGGTGGAAGTGCGGATCATAACCGGGCGCACCCATCAGATCCGCGTTCACTTCGCTTCCATCGGTTATTCTGTTTGCGGTGACACGCAATATGGCGATTCCAAAACAAACGAAAATCTCAAGCCTCTCGGTTTGACACGTCAGTTTTTGCACGCGGCTTATTTAAAAATCACCCATCCTGTGACTGGGAAAGTGCTCGAAATCACTGCATCACTTCCGGAGGATCTGGAAAACGTGTTGAAAAAATTGGGTTAATTTTTACTGGAAGATAAAAAAGGTATTTCCTCAATTTTCTTCCTCATCCCGAGCCTCCCTCTCCTCATACTGACCGTAAGCGGAGGCATCTAAAAATACAAAACTTCCAACTTACCCTCTCTCGCCGGAGCAGTCCTCAACTCGATTGGGGATCTGTCCTGGTTCGATGTGATTATGTGATATAGTGACCTTCACTAAATAAAAATAATGCCATCTGTTCGTGTCTCCACGGGATTAAATGATCAAATTCATTTTGTCACACTTACGGTACGTGATTGGTTTAGCTTATTCGACCGGTATGACTGTTGGATCATCTTAGTCAAAGCATTGGCTCACTACCAAAAATCCAGTTCATTAAAAATTTACGGATATGTCTTTATGATGTTGCTGGGTTTTTAAGGGGCTTCAAAAGCTACACTGCTCAGGCAATCATTAGGAATCTAAAAAAGCATGAACCTTCTCTGCTGTCATTTTTTCATGCAAAAAATAAAGGGTTCGAGATATGGAAGAAGACAAATATGCCCATTCCTATTTTTACAGAGAGCGTTTTTCAACAGAAGCGGCATAATGGACAATTTGGGGTGTTAAAAAGTTAGTTTTGTGACTTAATGAAGCCATTAACACTAACTTTTTTATTATGAGATACAAAAAAATGCCCGAAATGCGAGCAGAAAACCATCATCAAAGACGGGGTCAGAAATAAGCG
>PFOK01000109.1 GCA_002792495.1 Candidatus Peregrinibacteria bacterium CG_4_10_14_0_2_um_filter_43_11
AAAGCAAGACAATTACAAATAATGGCCAATTGAGAACGAATCATTACCACAGGAATAGCAGAAGATGGCAATTGAGCAGAAACCAAATGAGAATCTGGAGAAAGATCAAAAGAGTACCCTTGCAATCGAAAACGATTCGGCTCCAAAACATGAGGAGAAATCTCAGAAACAATACGTTCCAACTCCCTTTGAACGTGACGATAAGCCCGATCCACTAACGAGGCATCAGCCACTTGTCGAGGATGACTGGCCTCCAAAGGAAAAAAAAGACCGATTCCCCCCGTAATAGGATCACAACAACTTCCATGACAACCCTCACAAGGATTATTGGCAGGCAACTTAGGCATACTTTAAAATTAAATAAACAATGGTCTTTTATAACTTTATAACAAATTAACATAAGTAAGTCAAGTCTCCTTCTTTTATGCCATTTGCAGTCGATAACCTTTTTCGCTACAATATCCGAGCTATAATAAATTAAGGATTGGAACGATTGAAAGAGGCTCGAAGGATTTGAATGATCATGTGACACAATCCCTCAAATCCCCGGAATCGTTCAGATCCTAGACATCCTAATTTAAAGAATTATGACTAAACGTGTTACCAAAGGGCTCATTACCATCATTATCGCCGGTGTATTCATGGGGCTTATTTCCATGCCGAATAGTATAAAAAACAAGCTTCCGAATGATCCTGTCAGCACCTGGATAAAAAATCAAAAAATCTCTCTCGGGTTAGACCTTCAGGGGGGAACCCAACTGGATTACCGTATCGATCTGCGCAACGCCTACAAAAAGAATGAAGACGAAGACACCACGAACGATGTCAAAATTCATGACGTGATTGAGGGGGTCCGTGCCACCATCGAACGTCGCGTGAACAATTTAGGTGTCTCCGAACCTCAAATTTACACTTCAACGGTTGCCGGTGAAGAACATATTATTGTGGAACTGGCCGGTATTAAAGACATTGAAGAAGCAAAAAAAATTGTCGGAAAAACCATTCAATTGGAATTCAAAGAGCCCAAAAAAGAACTTGATGCCGGTGAACTAAAAGCGACTCAGGATCTGGCAGCGACAACCCTGCAAAAAACCCGGGAAAAAGACGCGGACTTCAACGCGATCGGAGAAGCGATTAAAACCAATGATGGAAAAATCGACTTTCGACCAAAAAAAACCTTATTCGCATCCCAATTGGGAGCTCATTACCAAGAAGTGCTTCCGAAAATGAAAGCGGGAGAAATGTACAAAGAAGTCATCAGTGGATCAGACGGCTACATGCTCAGTGAAGGGAACATCACGGAAAAAAAGGGTCTTTTTCTGGTTCAATTGATCAGCTCCGAAATAGCGGATCGTACCACCACGGAAAAAGATGATTTCGCGGAAGTCGCGAGAGCAACATCCGCAACGGATATCATCGATCTGAATGACCGAAGAAAGGCCGACTTCGACATGGAAGAAGTGGATACGGTTTTTACTACCCCTAAAAACGAAATCACCGGCATTATAAAAGTAGGAGAAGAATTGAGGGTTTATAAAGTGGTTGAAAAAATAGAAGAAAGCAATGATCCCTCGGAAGTACAAGCAAGCCACATTTTGATCAGCTATGAAGGAGCACAAGGTGTAGAAGGAGCCACCCGCTCCAAAAAAGAAGCTCAGCAGGAAGCGATAAAACTTCAAAAAGAACTCAAGACTAGCCCTGATCAATTCGCGGAACTGGCCAAACAATATTCGGATGACTCTTCCGGAAATAATGGAGGCGATCTCGGGTTTTTCGGACGTGGACAAATGACAAAAGCTTTTGAAGACACTGCCTTTTCATTAAAAATAGATGAAATTTCTGATGTGGTGGAAACAGAGTTTGGTTTTCATATCATCACGGTAAAGGATCAAAAAGAAGCTAAAGAACCACTCGTCAGTGTTTTGCGGATCAAAGTGGCGAATACGGAAGAAGCACGTGCGGATTTGGAGGCAAAGCTAAAACGGATTAAGGAAGGATACGAAGTCACCAAAAAAGAACAACAATTTGTGTTCAATGAGCTCTTTTTTGACACCACACCGGATCCCTGGAAGGAAACAGGATTGGACGGAGCGCATTTTAAGTTCGCCAGTGTGAGTTACACTCAATTGGGATCCCCTCAAGTGAATATTGAATTCGACAGTGAAGGAGGAAAAATGTTTGAAGAATTGACAGGAAAACTCGTAGGTCAACGCATGGCAATTTTCGTAGGCGGTCAATTGATTTCAGCTCCCAATGTGAATGAAAAAATTGCCGGAGGCAATGCCGTCATTACCGGCAACTTTTCGTTGCAAGAAGCCTTAAAGCTCGCCAACGACCTGAACACGGGAGCCATCGACGCCCCCATCATTTTAAGTGGCCAATACACCATCAGCGCCACACTGGGTGAAAGCGCGTTAAAAGTCTCTTTGTATGCGGGAATCATGGGTTTATTGGTACTGGCTGTATTCATGATTCTTTATTACCGTCTTTTGGGTATTTTCGCAGTCATCGCCCTCATTATTTACTCCATCATGATCATGTTCCTGCTTCGAACGACTCCGATCGTCATGACGTTAGCGGGAATCGCGGGAATCATTCTTTCCATTGGAATGGCCGTTGACGCGAACATTCTCATTTTTGAACGAACCAAAGAGGAGCTGAATAGCGGTAAGAACTTTAGCGCCTCGGTAGCTGCCGGCTTTGAACGCGCCTGGTCTTCCATACGGGATTCCAACGCGTCATCCCTAATCACCTGCGCTATCCTCTGGTTTTTTGGCAACTCAATCATTCGTGGTTTTGCTCTCATGCTCGCAATCGGTATTTTGATTTCTATGTTCACCGCCATCACCGTAACGCGTGCCCTTTTAAGAACGATGGAAGGGGCAAAATTATCAAAAAATCGATGGCTGATGGGAGTAAAAAGGGTGGAATTGAAAAATGACTAGTTATCAGTTTTCAGTGCGCAGTGCATAGTTTTCTGTAGCACTGTCGCACTGTGTACTGTCGCACTGTGTACTGTAACACTGTAGCACTGTAAACATGAAGATCGACCCCCGACATTTAAAGGAAATTGAGAAGCTGATTCCGGAAAGGGAACGACAAGCCTTTGTCAATAATGCAATCGATCAGGCAATTTTTCTTCATAAGGCCAGTCACACCAAAACGATTGAAATTTACGTGGATGGCGGTTCGCGCGGAAATCCGGGCAAAGCCGGGGGGGGTTTTGTGATTTTTAAAGCGGGAAAAGAAATGACACGCGGTAAGGAGTATTTTGGAGAAAAAACAAACAATCAGGCTGAATACCTCGCGCTAAGGTTAGCCCTGCGAGAAGCCTACGACCGATTTGCAGACAGCACCATCAAGTGTTTTATGGACAGCCAATTGGTCGTGGAACAAATGAAGGGCAATTACAAAGTGAAGAGTGAAAATATAAAGGCGCTTCACAATGAAGTTTGCCGGATCGCCGATCAATTCAAATCGTTTAACATCATGCACATCCATCGCGAACAAAACAAGCGAGCGGATCAACTGGCCAACGAAGCGATGGACGAAGCGTAATTTTAAAATAGAAAACCGACCTAATTACAAGTATATATTAATTGGTCAGCGAGAAATAGGCTCATACAAATACAGGGTAAAAACAGACAATTTTGAAATTGAAAAACTTTGTTTTTCGTTCTGTAAAGGAATTAACAAAGAAAACTCGGTGGTAACTATTTCGTACGATTCAAAAAACTTATATCCTATAAAAACCGATACTGTAATAAGGTCTTTTTTTGTGAATTATATTAGTTTTGGGTAGGATAATTAGTTTCGCACCTTTAAAACCGAATAGTTATTGCATACAATCAAGTTCTTTTTTGATGTTTTTCCAAATTACAATCTTCTCCATTTTGTAATACATATTTATTAAATCCTCACTTAAACTATTATATTCGCATAACATTTCATCAACTACTAACTTTGCACAATCAATGGCTTGATGTCGCTGGAAATTACAATCACTAGTAGCCATTTTATCTTCAAATGACTTAACTAAGTCTTCTGCTTTCTTCTTAACCCTTTCTTCTGCTTTCTTTAGGTGCAAATTTTCTCTATCTTCAACCTCAATTTTTTTAAATGGAAACTCTTTATATGTATTTCTCACTTTTGGCTTTTCTTTTTGCCCAAATTCTTCTGAAGCATCTTTTATATCTTTCATTTTTTTAGGTTTAATTTAAAATTAAAGATACAGATAAATCAATATATTTTTTTTTAATATTCAGTTGTTAATCAACAATTAGGTGTTAAAATTAAAATATTACCTAAAATCACAATTTAAATTCTAATCAAAAATCTTTGTTAGGCTGCATTTGTGATTTTATTTCTTCCTTTATTTCTTCATCCTGCCAATCATAGTTATAATTATCGTAAGGCTCATTTAAAAGCCTTTTGCTTTCTTTTTCAAAATACAACCCTAAAATATGGTCTTCTACTCCTAAATCTCTATTTTTACAAACCTCTATGAAATTGGTAAAGTTTTTCAAATAATACAACATTTCTTTTGATAGAAAATCAGATGATGCTTTTTGAAAGTCAAGGTTATTTCTGTGGCAAATAAGAACATTGTCAACCGCATTTGACAAATCGGCTGTTCCTGAAATATCATCTTTCCTTAAAAAACCAACATTTTTTCTTGGGTGTGCTACTAGATGTATGTGTACATTGTTTTGTTTAGCAAAATCAACAATTTTTTTAATGAAAGTTGTTTGTTTT
>PFOK01000092.1:0-960 GCA_002792495.1 Candidatus Peregrinibacteria bacterium CG_4_10_14_0_2_um_filter_43_11
GAAGCCCCTTATCCTCTTCATCAACAAAACCGGTCATCAAAATATCCGGATGCTGTTCGATTTTAAGCTCAGCGAAAATACGGGGGTACCGTTTACCCGCGATCACCAACTTCACACCCCCTTTCACTTCGCGATGCCAATCCAGATACGCTTCGATAACCCCCTTCACATTTTTCCGTGGCTCAAGAGTAGAAAGACACAAAAAATAACGATCCGGAAGCTGATACTTACGTTGGATGTTCTCAAATGCCTTTGGCATAGGAAAGGGCCGCAAATGACCATCAGCTGCCTCGTGAATCACATGAATTTTATCGGGATGAATGTGATAAGCATCAACCAATTGCTGCTTGGTAAATGCACTCACCGCGACAAGGAAATCCGCTTCTTCCGCTTCTTTTTGCGGACGCAACACCTTGTGCCACAAACGGGTTTTAAGATTAAAAGAATGTTTAAAATCCTCAAACGAAAGATCGTGAAACGTGATGATTTTTTTACAAGTTTCAGAAACGGGTGCCGGCCGTGGATCCGGAACCCAAAGTACATCGATTTTTTCGCCCATCAACCGATCGATTTTTGGCCACCGCAACAAACTCAAACTCAGGTTGAGGAGTTTATTTGGAATCCGCATACGCTTGAGTTTTACGTTGGAGTATTTCGTGGGGAAATGAGCGATATTCACTTTTTTAAAACAGTTGTACCAAAGTATATATTCATTTTTCTGATCCACCTCAAAAAGTGCCTTCAGCATACTGATAATGTAAACCTCTACCCCACTGATTTTCCCGGACATAAGAGGACGAAGATCAATTCCGATTTTCATAAAAAATTTTTTAAATAAACAAGAACAGTATAACAAAAAAAAGACTGAATGGTAAAAAAACCAATTCACCGTAATCTTGATGAAGGTGAATGGTGCCCGTGGAGGGATATGCTTACATTCTCGCCTTCTTCGCTAAAGCT
>PFOK01000092.1:972-1139 GCA_002792495.1 Candidatus Peregrinibacteria bacterium CG_4_10_14_0_2_um_filter_43_11
TATGCTTACATTCTCGCCTTCTTCGCTAAAGCTTCGAAGTCTGCGAGGTCGCGCTTCGTAATAGTCGTCACCTATGGCTCCTCCTTTACTCAGGCGAACCCAAGGGTTCTCATCCCAAAGCAAAAAACCAATTCACCGTAATCTTGATGAAGGTGAATGGTGCCCGT